>NZ_JBHTVC010000003.1:27881-41351 GCF_042793275.1 Isoptericola sp. NPDC056578 | reverse complement strand
TGGTGGGTGGGTGCGGGGGGCGCCTCCCCCACGGGTGGTCGCTGCGCGCCGCGGGGGGTTGCAGCCCCCCGCGGGGGTTTTTTGTTCCACACCCCCTCCACAACACCCCCCCCCCCCCGACCCGGGCTACCTCGCCGTTCGGGTCAGCGGCGCCGGGACCGCGTGACCGTGAACTTCGGGTTCTGCGCGATGTGCACGGTGGGCCCGGCGGCGCGGGTCAGCGCGTCCCGGTAGTGCAGCGCGGTGTTGAAGACGCACCACAGCTCGCCGCCCTGGCGCAGCGCGCGGCCGGCCGCGCGGAACATGCGGTGGGCGGCGTCGGTGCGCACGGCCGTGCGGTCGTGGAACGGCGGGTTGAGCAGGATCAGGTCGACGCTCGCGGGCTCGAGGTCCTCGCCGGCGTCCCCACGCAGCGCGACGACGCGCCCGTCGACGCCGCTCGCCTCCGCCGTCGCCCGGGTCGACGCGACGGCCGCGGCGGAGCGGTCCGTGCCGACCACGCGGGCCTCCGGGTACCGCAGCGCGAGCACCGTGGCGAGCAGGCCGCTGCCGCTGCCCAGGTCGACGGCGTCGTGCACGCGGTCGGATCCCGGCCACTTGTCCGCCGTCGTGAGCAGGAAGCGGGTGCCGAGGTCGAGGGTCGTGCCCGCGAACACCCCGCCGTGCGCGACGACGGTGACGCCGTCCGGGGGCGGCCCGGCGGCCGGGGTCGCGGCCGCGAGCAGCTCCCGGTCGCGCAGCACGGCGCGCGCAGGGAAGGCGGGGGCGGCGTCGCGTGCCTCCGGCCGGACGCCGGTCGCGACGAGCACCCGCGACTTCTGTCGCGCCAGCGTGGCGCGCACCTCGGTGAACGACGCCGCCAGCACGTCGTTCATCGCGCGCGTCATGTGCTTGACCCGCCCGCCGGCCAGCACGACGACGTCGTCCGCGGCGTGCCGGGCGATCGCCTCCGCGATCTCCGTGAGCTCGGCCAGCGAGCTCGGCAGCTGCAGGAGCACCAGGCGCGCGCCGCCCAGCAGGTGCTCGTCGACGCGGTCGCGGACGGCGATCTCCACGGTGGGCCGGTCCCCGCGCACGACGTCGCGGAGGTCGGCGTCGGCCATGTTCCGGTCGAGCGCCGCCTCGGCGGTGACCGTGTCCGCGCACGACCGCACGTCCGGGGCGCCGAGCGTCACGGCGCCGAGGGTGAGCGCGCCGAACCGGTCGCCGATGACGACGACGTCGCCCGGCCCTGCCGTGGCGAGCTGCGGAGCCGCTTCGTCGAGCAGCAGCCGGTCGGTCGCGTCGACGGCGACGGGGCCGCCCGGCCGCGAGCCGTCCTCGGGCCACGGGACGAGCGCGCCGAGGACGGCGGCCAGCCGCGCGGCGGGGTCGAGGGGTTCGGAGGGGGCAGGGGAGTCGGGCTCGGAGGCGTGGTGCACCCGACCAGTCTCCCCGACCCGGCCGGAACCGCCCGACGGTGCCCGGACCGGCCCCTACCCTGGCGCCATGAGCGAAGCCACCGTGCCGGAGCAGACGTCGACCGCGCGCGTGTAGATCACCTACTGCACGCAGTGCCGGTGGCTGATGCGCGCGGCGTGGGTGGCGCAGGAGCTGCTGCAGACGTTCCGCACGCGGCTCGGCGAGGTCGCGCTGGTGCCGGGCACCGGCGGCGTCTTCCGCGTGGAGCTCGACCCGGGCGACGGCCGCGCGCCGGTGCTGCTGTGGGACCGCGCCGCCGAGGGCGGCTTCCCGGAGATCCCGCCGCTCAAGAAGGCGATCCGGGACGCCGTCGCGCCGGACCTCTCGCTGGGCCACACCGACCAGGTCCGGTCGACGCGATGACCTGATCAGTTCGGCAGGAGATCAATCTCTTCGGCACGACGAGCTGCCGAAGAGATCGATCTCCTGCCGAGCTGATCTGGAACAGGGTCAGCGCGAGCGGCGGGCCTGGCGCTCGGCCTGCTCGGCTTCCCTGGCCTTGACCCGGTCCTCCTCCTCGCGCACCTTCGCGGCGGTCTCGCGCTCGGCGAGGAGCCACGCGGGCGGCTCGTCGCGCAGCTCGTCGATCTGCTCGGTGGTCAGCGGCTCGGTGATGCCGCCGCGCGCGAGGCCGGCGATGGAGATGCCGAGGCGGCCCGCGACGACGGGCCGCGGGTGCGGCCCCTGGCGGCGCAGCTCATCGAGCCACTGGGGCGGGTTCTTCTCGAGCTCCTCGAGCTCGGCGCGCGTGATGCCGTGCTCCTGGAACTCGGGCGGGGTCGCGGGCAGGTACACCCCGAGCTTCTTCGCCGCGTTCGTCGGCTTGAGGACCTGCTGGGAGAAGGGGGTTCCGGCCATGGGCACCAGGGTAGTCGCGGCGGGCGGCGCGGCACGCCCACGTAGCCTGGTGCCGTGACCGACCAGCCGGGCGAGGCCCCTGACGACGCCTTCGACGACGCCCTCGACGACGCCCTCGACGACGCCATCGACGACGGGCCCGACGACGGGCGTCCCGCCTTCCGTCTGGGGTACGTGCCGGGCGCGACGCCGGGCCGGTGGGCGCGCACGTGGCGGGACCGGCTCCCGGGCGTCCGGCTCGTCCTGGTCCAGGTCGACGCCGCCGACGCGGCCGCGGCGCTGGCCGAGCGGCAGGTGGACGCGGCGATCCTGCGGCTCCCGGTCGACGGCGAGGTGCTGCACGCCATCCCCCTGTACACGGAGCTGCCGGTGGT
Source organism: Isoptericola sp. NPDC056578 (assembly GCF_042793275.1). Lineage (NCBI taxonomy): Bacteria > Bacillati > Actinomycetota > Actinomycetes > Micrococcales > Promicromonosporaceae > Isoptericola > Isoptericola sp. NPDC056578. The sequence goes on along the minus strand of NZ_JBHTVC010000003.1, from coordinate 38,658 downwards.
CGCCGTCTCGCGCGACCACCTCCTCGCGGCGACGACGGAGGACGAGGTCGTCACGGCCGACGACGTCGCGGACGACGTCGTCTGGTTGCCCGCGGACGACGTCCTGTACCCGCACGAGCCCGCGCCCGGGCGGACGCCGGAGGCGTACGACGACGGCGCGGGCGGCGTCGTCGAGCCGGAGCGGCCGGCGACGGCGGCCGACGCGATCGGGCTGGTCGCGACCGGGGTCGGTGTCACGGTGGTGCCCATGTCCCTGGCGCGCCTGCACCACCGCAAGGACGTCACGTACCGGGTGCTCGACGGCGGGCCCGGGGCGCCGGTCGGCCTCGCGTGGCTCGTGGACGGCCTGCCCGACGACGTCCGCGACCTGGTCGAGGAGATGATCGGCATCGTGCGCGGCCGCACGGCGAACAGCTCCCGGGGCCGCGCCGCGGCCGGGCGGACGGACGCGAAGCCCGTGGAGGTCACGAAGCCGGCGAAGGGGCAGGGCCAGCGGGGCGGGGGCGGTTCCTCCGCCCAGGGGCGCGGCGGCGGTCAGCGCGGCGCTGCGCGGCGCGGCGGGGGCTCGCGGGCGTCGTCGCCGCGCAAGGGCCGCAAGCGCGGCGGCCGCTGAGGGAGCCGACCGCCGCGCCCGGTGGGCGCCCCGCTCAGCCCCTGCGCCGGGCGGCGAGCCGCTCCGCGCCCTTCCACGCCACGGGCAGCAGGCCGGCGACGACGGCGGCCTTGAGGAGGCCCGGCAGCACGAACGGGTAGAGCCCGTTGGCCAGCGTGCCCTGGAGGTCGAGCCCAGCGACGACGGCGAGCCACGGCAGACCGACGACGAACGTCACGCCGGTCCCGGCGACGAACGTGACGAGCGCCTTCGGGAACGTGCGCTCCCAGCTCCGCTCGGCGAGCCGGCCGACGAGGGCGGCGGCCGCGACGAAGCCGACGATGTAGCCGCCGCTGGCGCTCAGCACCACCGACATCCCGCCGCTGCCGTCGGAGAAGACGGGCAGTCCGGCCATGCCGAGCAGCGCGTACAGGCTCATCGACGCGGCCCCCCGGGAGGCGCCGAGCGTCGCACCGACGAGGAGCACCGCCATCGTCTGCCCGGTGATCGGGACCAGCGGCAGCGGCACGGTGACCTGGGCGAGGAGCGCCGTGAGCGCGGCGCCGCCGATCACGAGCCCGACGTCGGCGGCGAGGCTGCGCGGCAACACCCTGTCGGCGAGCAGGACGGTGGGCGTGGCGACGGTGGTCACGGGGGACTCCTTCTCGGCGGGGTGGTGGACGCGGGCGACGTGCGGCTCGCACGGCAGCACCGACCGTCGACGCTAGCGGCCTGGGGCACGCGGCACAGAGGTGGGGATCCTCCGAGGTTCGTGCTGATTCGTTGTGGCCATCGCTCCCTGCATCGCTCCCTGGTGCGGTCGGACGGGTCCGGTCGAGTCGTCCGGAAATTTCACCCTTCCGCCCAAAGGTCGGAATCGCTAGCATTCCGGCGCGGCCGGAGGCCGTACCACCTGCTGAAGCGGTCGATCCCGCCTGCCCCTTGGAGCGTTCGTGCGCACACCCGCCGTTCTCGGAGCCTCGCTCCTCCTCGTCGTCGGCCTCGCAGCCGGCCCCGCCGCCGCGCTGCCCGCGGGCCACGGGGACCGGGACGGCTGGGGCGGGACCGGGGACTCGCGCACGGGTGCGTCCTGGGACGGGGGCTCGGGCTGGGCCGACGGCGAGCGCTTCTCATGGCCGGACGACACGCGATCCTGGGACGGCAACGTCTGCCCGGACATGGACGAGCCGAAGACGGACGTCGACGGCGAGAAGCAGACGATCACGCTGGTGGCGCCCGAGGGCTCGCTGATCTCCGCGTACTGCGTGAAGGCCGGGTCCGCGAGGCACGGCGAGGGCCCCAAGATCGTGGAGCTCGACAAGCCCGTCGCCGAGGTGACGATCGCCTACCCGACCGGCGGCAAGTGTCGGGCGATCAGCCACTACGCCGTCGAGTACGTCGACGCCCCGAAGCCCTCCCCGAGCCCGTCGCCATCGACGACGACCACGCCTCCCGCGACGCCGACCCCCACCCCCGCGCAGGAGACGACGGCCCCCGCCGAGGAGTCGCCGACCCCGGAAGTCACCACGCCGGCGCCGCCGGTGGAGCCGTCCCCGACGGCGTCGGAGACCGCGCCCGCCGTCGTCGCCGAGGAGGGCCCGTCCGACGGCGGGACGGTGGGCATGGGCGGTGCCGACTACGTGGACGACGAGACCGAGGCCGTCGAGGCCCGCACGCAGACCGTGGGCGGCAGCTCCGGCCGCGTGAGCGCGGACCTCGAGGCCGCGGCCGCCCCGGAGTCGCTGCCGGTCACGGGCGCGCAGCTGCTCGGCATCGTCATGGCCGCGGTCGCGCTCGTGGGTGCCGGCGTCGGCGTGCTGATCTGGACGCGCCAGCGCCGCACGAGCTGACGACCCCGCCGGCTCAGCCGGCGGTGCTCCCGGAGGCCGCCGCCAGGGCGCGCACGGTGTCCACCGTGTCCGCCTCGGCGGCGGTCTTGTCGTCCCGGTAGCGCACCACCCGCGCGAACCGCAGCGCCATGCCGCCGGGGTAGCGGGTGGAGCGCTGCACGCCGTCGAACGCGATCTCGACGACCTGCTCGGGGCGGACCTGCACGACGTACGACGACCCGTCGGCGGGCGTCGTCGCCAGCTCGGTGAACCGGTCCGTCTGCCACGCCAGCACCTGGTCGGTCATGCCCTTGAACGTCTTGCCGAGCATGACGAAGCCGCCGGTGCCGGGGTCGCGCGCGCCGAGGTGGATGTTGGACAGCCAGCCCTGGCGGCGCCCGGAGCCCCACTCGACGGCGAGCACCACGAGGTCCAGCGTGTGCCGGGGCTTGACCTTGACCCAGCCGGCGCCGCGGCGGCCGGCGGCGTAGGGGGCCCCGAGGTCCTTGAGCACCAGGCCCTCCTGCCCGGCGGCGACGGTGTCGGCGAAGAACCGCTCGACCTCCCCGACGTCGGCGGAGACCAGCCGCGGCACCACGACCTCGGGTGGGAGCACCCGGTCCAGCACCTCGAGCCGCTCGGCCGCGGGCGCGTCGATCAGGTCGGTGCCGTCGTGGTGCAGCACGTCGAAGAACCGCACGCTGAGCGGCACCGACGCGCTGCCCGCCTCGGCATCATGGCTGCCGGTGCGGGCGGCGGTCTCCTGGAACGGGCGGGGCCGGCCGGCGTCGTCGAGGGCGATCGCCTCGCCGTCGAGCACCACGGTGCGCACGTCGAGCGAGCGCGCGACGGCGACCACCTCGGGCAGCCGTTCCGTGACGTCGTCGAGCGAGCGCGTGAACACCACGACGTCGTCCCCGCGGCGGTGCACCTGCACGCGGATGCCGTCGAGCTTGGTGTCGGCGGCGACGGCGGCCCCCTCGAAGCGCTCCAGGGCGGCGGCGACGTCGGGCGCGGACGACGCCAGCATGGGGCGCACGGGGCGGCCGGGCTCGAGGCGGAACGCCTCCAGGGCGGGGGCGCCGCCGTCCAGCGCCGCCCGCGCGATGGGGCCGGTGAGGGCGCTGAACATCGCCGCGCGGCGCACCACCGGCAGCGGGACGTCGGCCGCGGCGGCGACGGCGTCCAGCAGCAGGGAGTCGAGCGCGCCCTGCCGCAGCTCGCCCAGCACGAGGCGCCGCACGAAGTCCTGCTCGTCGGCGGTGGCGCGCCCGAACAGCTCGTCGACGGCGCACCGGCGGGCGGCCTGGGAGCCGGCGCCCGCGAGCCGCTCGAGCCGGCCGAGGGCCGCGTCGACGGCGGCGGGGCTCAGGGTGGGCTCGGCGGCGGGCTCCGGCAGGCTGCCCAGCGTGCGCCAGCCCAGGCCGGTGCGGCGCTGCCGCGGCCTGCCCGAGAGGAACGCCGCGACGACCTCCACCTCGTCGCCCGGCTCTGCGGCGCGCAGCGCGTCCGCGAGCAGCTCCCGCTTGCGCAGCCGCGAGCGCGTCGCGGCGACGGCGGCGTGGGTGGTGACCAGCTCGGCGAGCAGCACCCGTCGATCGTCGCACCGGCCACCGACGTCGGCGCGGCGTCGCCGTGCTGCCGTCGGCGAAAGCGGGTGCGGCGGTGGCGTCCGCCTGGGAACGTGACGGGATGCGAGCGGAGACGGGCGGGCTGGGCACGGTCGCGGTGCTCTCGGACGTGCACGGCGTGCTGCCCGTGCTGGACGCGGTGCTGGCCGAGCCGGACGTGCGCGCGGCCGACGCCGTCGTCGTGACGGGCGACCACGCCGCGGGGCCGCAGCCGGTGGAGGTGCTCGACCGGCTGCGGGCGCTGGGCGACCGGGCGGTGCTGGTGCGCGGCAACGCCGACCGTGAGCTCGTCGCGCACGTCCGCGACGGCTCCGGGGCGGTGCCCGACCCGATCGCCCCCTGGGCGGCGGCGCAGCTCCGGCCCGCGGACGTGGAGCTCCTGGCCGGCCTGCCGCACCCCGCCGAGCTGCGCGTGCGCGGGTTCGGCCGGGTGGTGGCGTGCCACGGGACGCCGCGCGACGACGAGGAGGTGGTGCTCGTCGACTCCTCGCTCGAGCGGTGGGCCGACGTGCTGGGCGGGCTCGACGACGACGTGACCACGGTGCTGTGCGGGCACACGCACATGCCGTTCGTGCGGCTGGTGGACCGGCGCCTGGTCGTGAACCCGGGCAGCGTGGGGATGCCGTACGGCCGCCCCGGCGGGTCGTGGGCGCTGCTGCGCGACGGCCAGGTGGAGCTGCGGCACACCGACCTCGACGTCGACGCCGCGGTGGAGGCGGTGGCGGCCGGTTCCGCCTACCCCGGCGCGCGGGCGTGGGCGGACGAGTACCTGCGGTCGGCGGCGAGCGACGCCGACGCGCTGCGCGTCTTCGGCCCGCGCGACGGGCGTGCCGCCCGCCCCACGGGCGGCGACGAGGACGCTCAGAGCTCCTCGTAGACCGCCGGGTCCTGGTCGGCGGTGCGGCCGTCGGGGCGGCCGAGGCCGGTGATGCGGGCCATCTCGTCGTCGGTGAGCTCGAAGGAGAACAGGTCGAGGTTGTCGGCCTGCCGCTGGGGGCTGGACGCCTTGGGGATCGGCACGACACCGAGCTGCACGTGCCAGCGCAGGATGGCGCGCACGGGCGAGACGCCGTGGGCCGCGGCGACCTCCGCGATCACCGGGTCCTCCAGCATGTCGCTCGCCCGGCCCAGGGGGCTCCACGCCTCGGTGACGATGCCGCGCTCGGCGTCGGCCGCGCGCTGGGCGGCCTGCGGGAAGTACGGGTGCAGCTCGACCTGGTTCACGACCGGCGTCACGCCGGTGGCCTCGATGACGGCGTCGAGGTGCTCGGGCAGGAAGTTCGACACCCCGACGTGGCGGATCAGCCCGCGCTCGCGGCAGTCGACCAGCGCCTGGTAGGCCTCGACGTACTTCCCGATGCGCGGGTTGGGCCAGTGGATGAGGTACAGGTCGAGGTGGTCGAGGCCGCTGCGGTACACCGACTCCTCGACGGTGGCGACGGCGTCGTCGTAGGCCTGGCGGCGGCCGGGCAGCTTCGACGTGACCAGCAGCTCCTCGCGCGGCACCGACGCGGCGCGCACCGCGCGGCCGACGGTGCCCTCGTTCTCGTAGCTGAACGCGGAGTCGATCAGGCGGTAGCCGGAGTCGATCGCGCGGGCGATCGCGTCGGCGCCGCCCGCGCCCTTGAGCTTGTACGTGCCGAAGCCGACGGCGGGGATCGCGGTGCCGTCGGCGGCGGTGCGGGTGGGGACGTCGGGCGTGGTGCTCTGCTCGCTCATGCCCCCATTCCACACCCGCGGCCCCGTCGGCCGTCCAGCAGGCGCCCTAGGGTGGCGCCGTGATCACCGTGCCGCCGTCGTTCCGCGCCGTGCCGCGCTGGTGGCACGACGACGCCGGCCGCGACTGGCTGGACGACCTGCCCGCCCGGGTGGCCGCGCGGTGCGCGGCCTGGGGGCTCGCCGTCGACGGCGCGCCCACCCACGGCTCGAACGCGCTGGTCGTGCCCGTGCGCCGGGGCGACGAGCGCCTGGCCCTGCGGCTCGCGCCGCCCGCGGACGACGTCGCGACGGAGGTGCGTGCGCTGCGGGTGTGGGCCGGCCGCGGCACGGTGCTGCTGGTCGACGCGGACGAGGGCGAGGGCGCGACGCTCCTGGAACGGCTGGACGGCGGCCGGTCCCTGGCGGACGAGCCACTGGACGCCGCGATCGAGGTGCTCGCCGGGCTCACGCGGACCCTCGCCGTCCCCGCGCCCGACGGCGACCTGCACCACGCGCAGGTGCTGGCCGGTACGCGCGCACCGTGGCTCGTCGTCGACCCCGTGCTGTGGCGCGGCGACCCGGAGGCCGACCTCGCCCGCGTGCTGTGGACCCGCCTCGACGAGCTGCCCACCGAGGCCGCCGTCGTCGTCGCCTTCGACGCCTTCGTCCGTGCCGCCGGTGTCCCGCGCGAGCGGGCGCGCGCCTGGGTGGTGCTGCGCGCGACGTCCTACCTGCTGTGGGGGCTGACGCACGGCCTCACCGAGGACCCGGTGCGCTGCCGGCGGCTGCTCGACGTGTTCGCCTGACGCGCGGACGGCCCGCCCCCGGTGCGGGGACGAGCCGTGCGGGGACGGGCGGTGCGGTGCGGGCTCACCCCGCGCCTGTCAGGCGGCGTCGGGGTACGGGACGCCCGTCGTCGCGTGGCAGCGGTACCCGTGCGGGTTCTTGTCGAGGTACTCCTGGTGGTAGTCCTCGGCGTAGTAGAACGGGCCGGCCTCGACGGCCGGTCGCAGCTCCGTGGTGATCGGGTCGTAGCCCTTCGCGGCGAGCACCGCGGAGTACCGCTCGGCGGTCTCGCGCACCGCCTGCTCCTGCTCCGGCGTGGTCCAGTAGACCGCCGACCGGTACTGGGTGCCGACGTCGTTGCCCTGCCGGAAGCCCTGCGTCGGGTCGTGCCGCTCCCAGAAGATCTTGAGCAGCTCGGCCTCGGAGACCCGCTCCGGGTCGTACGCCACCAGGGTCGTCTCGGTGTGCCCGGTGCGGGCCGTGCACACCTCCTCGTACGTCGGGTTCGGCGTCGTGCCGCCCATGTAGCCGACGGCCGTGCTCACCACGCCCGGGACCTGCCAGAAGATCTCCTCGGCGCCCCAGAAACAGCCCATCGCCAGGTACAGCACCCGCGTGCCCTCGGGCCACGGACCCGTGAGGGACGTGCCGAGCACCGTGTGCGGGCGGGCGGCGGGCAGGACGGGCGACTCGCGCCCGGGCAGCGCGTCCTCCGGCGCCACCATGGTGGTCCTGCCGGAGCGGCCGAGCAGCTGGTCGAAGATCGAGTTCATCGGGTTACCTCCTTGGTCGGGACGTGTCCGTCCCGACATGCGCAACGACGGCGCGGGAGCAGGTGTTCCCTCGCTGGGACGGCACGAGTGGCGCTACGGTCCCGTCATGGCCGACGACCGCCCTGACCTGCCCGACCAGCTCGTGCTGCCCGACCCGGCGGGGTGGCGGGCATGGCTGGACGAGCACGAGGACGACACCCCCGACGGCGCGTGGCTGGTGCTGGCGAAGAAGGGCCGCCCGGCGCCGACGACGCTCACGCACGCGTCGGCGCTCGAGGAGGCGTTGTGCAGCGGGTGGATCGACGCGCAGATGCGGAGCCTGGGCGCCGACACGATGCTGCAGCGGTTCTGCCCGCGCCGGCCGCGCAGCCGGTGGTCGGTGCGCAACCAGGAGATCGTGGCCCGGCTGACCGACGAGGGCCGGATGCGGCCCCGCGGGCAGGCGGAGATCGACGCCGCGCGGGCGGACGGGCGCTGGGAGGCGGCCTACCACGGGTCCGCGCGGGCCGAGGTGCCGCCCGACCTGGCGGCGGCGCTCGCGGCCAGCCCGGCGGCGACGGCGATGTTCGAGGTCCTCACGTCCCAGAACCGGTACGCGATCCTGCACCGCCTGGGCGCCCTCAAGACGGCCGAGGCGCGCGAGCGGAACGTGGCGAAGTACGTCGCCATGCTGGAGCGCGGCGAGACCGCGTACCCGCAGCGCCGGCGTCCGACGGGCTGAGCGCGGGCGCCCGGCCCGACGCCCCGTCGCGCGGCTCACCGTGCGCCGGGGCGACCGATCTGTGGACGCGCCGTGAAGATCCCGGTCGGTGCCTGGGCACGCCGGCCCGGCGCGCGGGGGCGTCCTCGCGCGTTGTGACCGCAGGACACCTAGGGTTTCCGCGTGAGCTCGGAACGCACCTCTCCCTCCGGCGCGGACACCGTCCCGCTGAGCGTCCGCGCCGCGGCCTCCTGGTCGTGGCGCGTCCTGCTGATCGCCGCCGCCGTCGCCGCCTTCCTGTGGCTGCTCGCGGCGCTCAAGACGATCGTCGTGCCGGTCGCCATCGCGCTGCTGCTGACGATCCTGCTGGCGCCCGTGCGCCGGACCTTGCAGCGGTGGCACCTCAGCAAGGGCCTGGCGACGGCCGTGTCGATCGTCGGGCTGATCGTGCTGGTGGGCGGTCTCGTCACGCTCGCCGGCACGTCCATCGTCAGCGGCTTCCAGGACCTCGCCGACCAGGCCGTCGAGGGCTTCCGCCAGTTCACGACCTGGCTCGCCGAGGGCCCGCTGAAGCTCGACTCCGACCAGCTGTCCCAGTACGGCCAGCAGCTGCAGAGCTCGCTCGTGGAGAGCTCTGGCCTCGTCTCGGGCGCGCTGGGCGCCGCGACCACCGTGGGGCACGTTCTCGTCGGTGCGCTCATCGCCCTGTTCTGCACGATCTTCTTCCTGCTCGACGGCCGCACCATCTGGACGTGGCTCGTCAACCTGCTGCCCGTGCGGGCCCGGGAGAACGTGCACCAGGCGGGCCGTCGTGGGCTCGTCACGCTGTCGGCCTACGTGCGCACCCAGATCCTCGTCGCGTTCGTCGACGCCGTCGGCATCGGGATCGGGTCGGCGTTCTTCGTCCCCGCGCTCGCGCTGCCGATCGGCATCCTCGTCTTCGTCGGCTCGTTCGTGCCGATCATCGGCGCGATCGTCACCGGCGCCATCGCCACCGCCGTCGTGCTGGTGGCGAACGGCTGGGTCGCGGCCCTCATCATGCTCGGCATCGTGCTGCTGGTGCAGCAGGCCGAGAGCCACATCCTGCAGCCGTTCCTCATGGGCCACGCGGTGTCCCTGCACCCGGTGGCGGTGGTGCTCGTGGTCGCGGCCGGTAGCCTCGCGGCCGGCATCGTCGGCGCGCTGTTCGCGGTGCCGCTGGCCGCCGTGCTGAACACGATCCTGCTGTACCTGCACGGGCACGACAAGTTCCCCGAGCTCGGCACCGAGGACCACGTGCCGCTGCTGCGCAAACGCTCGCAGCTGCCCGGTACCCTGCTCTGGTCGGGTCGGGCGTCGTCGCAGGAGACGACGACGGGCGGCACCACGGACGCCAGCACGACCGGCAGCACGACCGTCGCCCCTGCCTCGCCCGACCCGGGCCCGGCAGGAGAGAACAGGTAAGTGGCAGCAGCACACCCCCCGATCGACCACGTCACCCTCGACGACGTCCGCGCCGCCGCGCGGCTGCTCGACGGCGTCATCACCCGCACCCCGGTGCAGGCGTTCCGCGCGATGTCCGAGGCCGCCGGCGCGCCGGTCGTGCTCAAGTGCGAGAACCTGCAGCGCGCCGGGTCGTTCAAGATCCGCGGCGCGTACACGCGCCTGAGCCGGATGTCCGACGAGGAGAAGGCGCGCGGCGTCGTCGCCGCCAGCGCGGGCAACCACGCGCAGGGCGTGGCGCTCGCGGCCCAGATGCTCGGCATCCACGCCATCGTCTACATGCCGGTGGACGCGTCGGTGCCGAAGCTGCGGGCCACCCGCGGCTACGGCGCCGAGGTGCGGCAGGTCGGCGAGAGCGTGGACGACGCGCTCGTCGCCGCCCGCGCGGAGGCCGCCCGCTCCGGGCGCACGCTCATCCACCCGTTCGACCACCTCGACGTCGTCACCGGTCAGGGCACGGTGGCCCTCGAGATCCTCGAGCAGGTGCCCGACGTCGGCACGGTCGTCGTGCCGCTCGGCGGCGGCGGCCTGGTCGCGGGCATCGCGACCGTGCTGGCGGAGGCCGCCCCGCACGTGAAGGTCGTGGGCGTGCAGGCCGAGACCGCCGCCGCGTACCCGGGGTCGCTGGCCGCGGGCCGCCCCGTGCCGCGGGCGCTGGGCGCGACGATGGCGGACGGCATCGCCATCGGCACCCCCGGCGACGTGCCGTTCGAGGTGCTGGCGCGCCTCGGCGTCGAGGTGCGCACGGTCTCCGAGGAGGAGATGTCGCGCGCCCTGCTGCTCGTCGCCGAGCGGGGCAAGCTGATCGTGGAGCCGTCGGGCGCCGCCGGGGTCGCGGCGGTGCTGGCCGCCGAGCCCGGGTCGCTGCCGGGCACCATCGTCCCCGTCCTCACCGGCGGCAACATCGACCCGCTGCTGCTGCTGCGCGTGGTGCAGCACGGCCTCGTCGCCGCGGGCCGGTACCTCCAGCTGCGCGTGTGCATCGACGACAAGCCCGGCTCCCTCGCCGAGCTGCTCGACGTCGTCGCGCGCGCCGGCGCGAGCATCGTGCAGGTGGAGCACACCCGCACCGACACGTCGCTCACCGTGGCGCAGGTGCTCGTGAACCTGCAGCTCGAGACCAAGGGGCAGGAGCACTGCGAGGCGGTCGTCGAGCGTCTGCGCGCCGCGGGGTTCGCGGTCGCGTGACCCGACCTGCGGTGGGCCCGGGCCCCCCCCGGGCCCCCCCCCCCCCCCCCGGGTGGCCCCGGGGGGACCCCCCCAACACAGGGGCGTTAAAAAAAAAA
>NZ_JBHTVC010000003.1:0-27871 GCF_042793275.1 Isoptericola sp. NPDC056578 | reverse complement strand
GGTAGGGGACGCGACGACGCCGCGGACGCACGCCGTCGCGGCGTGTCCGTGGTCGGGTCGCGGGTCCGGGACCCGCGGGGGCGGGGGGGAGGGCCCGCGCGCCCCCCCGCCCCCCCGCCGCCGGGCCCCCCCCCCCCACCCCCCCGGGGGGGGCCCGGGCCCCGCCGGGCCCACCGCAGCGCGCGCCGGTAGTCGCCGGGCGCGTACCCGCAGATCTGGCGGAAGGTGTCGTAGAAGCTGCTCTGCGACGTGAACCCCGCCGCGTGCCCCACCTCCACCGTGGTGGCGTCCGTCGTGATGAGCAGACGCTGCGCCTCCGCCACCCGGCACCGGGCGATGTAGGTGCCGAGGGTGGTGCCCACCACCCGCTTGAACAGGGTCATCGCGTGGCTGGGGGAGAGGTGGACGGCGCGCGCGACGTCCGACGGCGCGATGGGGGAGCGGTAGTGCTCCGCCACGAACTGCGCCATCGCGGTGGCGCGCGCGGCCGCGCCCGACGGCCCCGGTGCGCCCGTCGCGTCGCCCGCGGGGCCGGGCGCGCCCGCGGCCTCCGCGGCCGCGAGCGTCCGGCGCACGAAGGCCTGCACCTCGAGCATGACGACGGCGTGGTCCCCGCCCGCGAGGACGTCGCGGTGCCACGTGGCGAAGAGCGCGTCGACGTCGCGGGCGAGCGCGGCGGCGGGCACCACCACGGGCCGGGCACGCAGCAGCACCGCGATCTGATCGGCCCGCAGCGCCCAGCCGAGCACCTCGGTGAGCGGCACGTGCACCCACGACACGGCCGACTCCACCGCGTCGGGGTCGACGAGCTGGTGCGGGGTGCCGCCCCAGAAGAGCGCGACCTGGCCCGCCTCGACCCGCAGCGTCGACCCGCCGAAGAGGTACTCGAGGCGTCCGGCGTGCACGAGGTTGAGCTCGAGGTCGTCGTGGCGGTGCGGGTGCTCCATCACCGGGGGCGCACCGTGGCGCACCCACAGGGCGGCCTCCTCCAGGCGGACGTCGTCGACCGTCAGCGTCATGCGGGGAGCCTAGGGCGATCGAAGGATCCCGGAAAGCGGGGCGACCGATCCGGAGGATCGACCGCCATCCTCGGGCCTAGCGTCGCTGCATGGCTCATTCCCCGAAGATCACCATCATCGGCGCCGGCGGCTTCGTGTTCCCGTTCCGGCTCATCGGTGACCTGCTCAGCTTCCCCGCCCTGCGCGACGCGACGCTCTGCCTCATGGACCTCGACGCCGACCGGCTGGACCGGGTGGCGGGCGCGGCCCGTGAGCTCGTGGACCACCACGGCCTGCCCACCGTCGTCGAGCAGACCACGGACCGGCGCGCGGCCCTCGACGGGGCCGACTTCGTCATCATCACGTTCCAGGTGGGCGGCGTGGAGTCCTACCGGCACGACGTCGAGATCCCGCGGCGCTACGGCGTCGACCAGACCGTGGGCGACACCGTCGGGCCCGGCGGCGTGTTCCGCTTCCTGCGCTCGGTGCGCGCGTACCAGGACATCGCGGCCGACGCGCTGGAGGTCTGCCCGGACGCGCAGTTCATCAACTACGCCAACCCGATGGCGATGGCCACCGCCTATCTCAACGCCCTCGGCCTGCGCACCGTCGGCCTGTGCCACAGCGTGCAGGGCACCACCCGCATGCTCGCCCGCACGCTCGGCGTCCCCTACGACGAGGTCTCCTACCGGTGCGCCGGCATCAACCACCAGGCCTGGGTCCTCGAGTTCCGCCGGGGCGCCGAGGACCTGTACCCGCGCCTGCGCCAGGTCATGGCCGAGCGTCACGTCCGCGGCCGGGCGGCGGCCGACCTGCTCGCCGACGACGGCGACCACTCGGAGGCCGCGCTCGCCGCCAGCACGTACGAGGGCGGCAACGAGCAGGTGCGCACCACGCTGATGAACCACTTCGGGTACTTCGAGACCGAGTCCAGCCACCACGCGTCGGAGTACGTCCCGTGGTTCCGCAAGGATCCCGAGACCGTGCTCGAGTACCTGCCGGAGCGCTGGGACTACTACGAGATCTGCTCCGCCCACGACGAGCAGGGCGACGTGGACGAGCAGCTCGAGCGGCTCAAGGCCGACCTCAGCCCGTCCGTCGAGTACGGGGCGTCGATCGTCAACGCCGTCGTCACGGGCGTGCCCGCCGTCGTCTACGGGAACGTGCCGAACGCGGGCCGGGTCATCACCAACCTGCCCGACGACGCGTGCGTCGAGGTGGCGTGCCTCGTCGACGCCAACGGGGTGCAGCCGACGTCCTTCGGGGAGCTGCCGCCCCAGCTCGCGGCGATCAACCGCACCAACGTCAACGTGCAGACCCTCGCCGTCCGTGCCGCCCTCACCGGCGACGTCGAGCACGTGCACCACGCCGTCGCCCTCGACCCGCTGACGTCCGCGCACTGCACGCTCGAGCAGGCCCGGGCGATGACGGACGAGCTGCTCGACGCCCACGCCGCGCTGCTGCCCGCAGCCCTGCGCCCGGCGTCGTCCGTCTCGTCGTCGGCGTCCACCGTGGAACGGGACCCCGTCCTGGCGCGCTGACCGACACCGGGTGCCCCGGCGACGACGCCGGGGCACCCCGCGGGGCCGCGCGCCGCGCCGCCCCGACTCGACGATCCCTCGACGAAGAGGAGACGACATGCCGACCCCCTCGGTGCCCGGCAGGCACCCGGTCTCGCGCCGGCTGTCCCGGCGGAGCTTCCTGGCGGTGGCCGGGATCAGCGTGGCCGGGGCGCTCGCGGCCTGCTCCGGCGCCCCGACCGGCACGAAGCACCTGCGCCTGTCCTCGTGGAACATCCCCCTGGACCTGGAGTCGTACCAGGCGCTCGCCGACGAGTTCGTGGCCGCCCACCCGGGCACCAGCGTCGCGGTCGAGGTCACGACCGGGCAGTTCCACCAGTGGTTCATCACGCGGCTCGCGGCCGACCTTGCGCCCGACATCATCCGCATCACGCCGCAGCAGATCGGCCGCTACGCCGCCAACGGCAGCCTGGTCGACCTCACGGGCGCCGTGCCGCCGGAGTACCAGGACGACTGGTCGGAGCCGTTCTGGGCGATCGGCGCCAAGGCCGACGGCCTGTTCGGCGTCTTCCAGCACACGGACAACTTCATCACCTACTACGACAAGCGCGTGATCGAGCAGATCGGCGTGGACGTGCCGCAGACCCTCGACGAGGCGTGGCAGTGGGACGAGTTCCTGGAGATCGCCGCCGAGGCACGCAAGATCACGGGGCGGTACGGCTTCGGCTACGGCTGGAGCGGGCCCGAGACGGCGTACCGCTGGATGCCCGTCGTCTACCAGAACGGGGGAGCGTTCCTCGGCGAGGACGGCGAGACGCCGAGCATGGACACCGACGCCGCCGTCGGCGCCCTGGACTTCGGCCGCCGCTGGTACGCCGACGGGCTGGTCTCGCCGGCGAACATGAGCAAGTCGGGCGGCGGCGCCGTCGGGCGCGACCTCTTCGCCACCGGCCAGACCGGGCTGCTGCTCGACAACCCCGAGGCGATCGCCGCCCTCGACGAGGCCCGCCCCGACGAGTGGGGCACCACCTACATGATCCGCAACGGCGGCGAGGCGTCCGACCTCGGCGGGAACGCGCTGGCCGTGACCCGGTCCAGCAAGCACCCCGAGCTGGCGGCCGAGCTCGTCGCGTTCCTCACGAGCCGTACCCACGTCGCCGAGTTCTGCCGGCGCGGCAACTGGCTGCCCGCCCGCTCCTCGCTGGACGCGGCGGACATCGGCTACGACCGGCACGAGGCCACGATGCAGCAGTTCATCGACCAGGCCGCGACCATCCCGCTGTCCATGGTGCGCGCCCAGTCCGGGCCGTACTTCAGCTCCCTCAACTCGGTCTTCGCGGACTACCTCGACCTGTGCTTCCTCGGCGAGCTCACGCCCGCCGAGTGCGGCGCCCAGATGACGGAGGCGATGCGCCGTGTCACCACGCGGTGAGACCCTCACGGCCCCGGAGGCGCCCCCGGCGGCCTCCCCGACGGCCGACGTCGCGCGCGCGACGTCGCGGACGGACGGGCCCGCGGGCCGCCGTCGCGGCCGCTGGGCGCCCTACCTGTTCGTCGGCCCCGCGGGGCTGCTCTTCCTCGCGTTCTCCCTGGTGCCGATCATCATCGCGGTCGCCCTGTCGTTCCAGGACACCGCCACGCTCGGCGACGGGCAGTGGGTGGGCGCGGACAACTACCGGACCATGCTGTCCGACCCGCTGCTGCGCACTGCCCTGCTCAACACGGTGGTCTTCACCGTCGGCACGGTGCCGACGGCGATGGCGGTCGGGCTGGCGCTCGCCGTCGCGCTCAACCGCCCGCTGCCGGGACGGGGCCTGCTGCGGGCGCTGTTCTTCGTGCCGATGGTCGCGGCCGGCGTCGTGGTCGGCGTGATCATGTCGTGGATCTTCAACCCGGACTACGGGGTCGCGAACAACGCGCTCCGGGCGGTCGGGCTCGACGGGCTGCCGTGGCTGACGTCGCCGCGCACGGCGATGCTCACGCTGGTGCTCGTCGTCGTGTGGACCCGCATCGGCTTCTGCATGGTGATCTACCTGGGCGCGCTGCAGTCGATCCCGTCCGAGCTGCGCGAGGCCGCCGCCATCGACGGTGCGAGCCGCTGGCAGCGGTTCCGGCGCCTCACCGTGCCGATGCTCGCGCCGACCACGTCGATCCTGCTCATCCTCAACGTGGTGTTCTCGCTGCAGGCCTTCGACGTCATCTACGTGATGACCGGCGGCGGCCCCGGCTTCTCCACGACCGTCCTCATCCAGTACGTGTTCCGGTCCGCGTTCGCCGACGCCCGGATGGGCTACGCCGCCGCGCTGGGCCTGCTGCTCGTGCTGATCCTGCTGGTCTTCACGCTGCTGCGGCAGCGCGCGACGAAGAAAGCCGAGGAGCTCCTGTGACCACCACCGCCGTCCCCGCGCGCACCGCTCCCGGCACCGGGCCGGCAGGGTCCCGCCGCTCCCCGCGCGAGCGCCGGACCCACCGCCGCCGCTGGTTGCTCACCGCCGGCCTCACCGCCGTCGCGATCCTCGTCGTCTTCCCGCTGTACTGGATGGTCGTCTCGGCCCTCACCCCGGGCGGGCAGTCGCAGAGCAGCGAGTTCTACCTCTGGCCCGACGCGCCGACCACCGGCAACTTCACCGAGGTCTTCGCGACGCAGCCCGTGTGGCACTGGCTCGGCAACTCGTTCCTCGTCGCCACGGTCGGCACGGCGCTGTCCGTGTGCGTCTCGCTCGGCGCGGGGTACGCGCTCGCGAAGTACCGGTTCCGCGGGCGCGGGCTGCTGTACGCGGTGTTCCTCGTGACGATCATGATCCCGATCCAGGTCACGCTGGTGCCCGCGTTCCTCGTCGTGGCGCGGCTGGGCCTGGTCGACTCGCCGTGGGCGGTCATCCTGCCCACGCTGTTCGACGTCGTCGGGATCTTCATCGCCCGCCAGTTCATGCTGGGCGTGCCGGACGCGCTCATCGAGGCCGCGCGGCTCGACGGCGCGGGGGAGCTGCGCACCTTCTTCCGGGTGGTGCTGCCGTCGTGCGGCCCCCTGGTCGGCGTCCTCGTGATCCTCGGGTTCATGAACCGCTGGAACGACTTCCTGTGGCCCCTGGTGGTGCTGCAGGGCAACGAGAGCCTCACCGTGCCGGTCGGGCTGTCCACCCTGACCAGCAACCCCGCCTTCAGCTCGCCGTGGGGCGCGGTGATGGCCGTGGCGACCGTCGCCGTCGTGCCCCTGCTGGTCGTGTTCCTGGTCTTCCAGAAGACGTTCGTGCAGGGCATCGCGAGCACGGGGATCAAATAGGTGTCGGTCCGGGTCGCCCCCGTTCGTCGTGCTCATGACGCGGCCGCCGGCCGCGGGAAGAGAGGTGGACGATGCGCTTCCTGGACACGATCCTGAAGGATGACCTGGCGGCGAGGCGGTTCCTGGCCGAGGTGCGACGCGAAGGACTGGGCATCGGCGCCTACCGCCCGGTCGACGTGGCGTTCTTCGGACCGATGGTGTTCTTCAACGGCTTCCACGAGGAGATCTGATGCGGTATCTGATGCTGGTGCTGTCCACCCCCGAGGACCCGCAGCTGCGGCCGGAGGACGCCGCGGGCGCGCCGCCCATCGAGGGCTGGGTGGAGAAGTACTACGGCAGCGGCACCGCCGTGCTGGGCGACCGGCTCCGCCCGCCCGCCGACGCGGTCGGGGTGCGGGTCCGGGGCGGGCGCGCACTGGTGACCGACGGCCCGTTCTCGGAGACCAAGGAGGCGATCGGCGGGTTCGACGTCATCGACGCGCCCGACCTCGACACGGCGATCACCATCGCGTCCGAGCACCCCATGGCGCACGAGGGTGCCATCGAGCTGCGGCCGTTCTGGCCGCTCGGGCTCGAGGGAGACGGCGTTGCCGACGAGACGCGCGAGGGAGGCGCCTGATGCGGTACCTGCTGCTGGTGGTCGAGCCGGACGTCCCCGACCGCGGCCCGACGCCCGACATCGTCGAGTGGGTGCGCCGGCACGACGCCGACGGGTCCCGGGTGCTCGGGGAGCGGCTGCGCCCCGCGGCCGACGTGCGCCGGGTGCGCGTGCGCGACGGTCGCCCCCTGGTGACCGACGGGCCGTTCACCGAGACCAAGGACGTCATCGGCGGGTTCGACGTCGTCGAGGCCCCCGACCTCGAGGCTGCGCTCGCGATCGCCGCCGAGCATCCGGGCGCCTGGGGCGGCGGCACGGTCGAGGTGCACCCGTTCTGGCCGACCGACGGCGTCGAGCCGGCGTGACGACCACGAACGCCGTCGAGGACGCGTTCCGCAGCGAGTGGGGACGCGTCCTCGGCGCGGTGGCGCGCGCCACCGGCGACCTCGACCTCGCGGAGGAGTCCGCGCAGGAGGCGTTCGCCACGGCGCTGCGCACCTGGTCGCGCGACGGCGTCCCCGACCGGCCGGGCGCGTGGCTCACGACGACGGCGCGGCGGCACGCCCTGGACGTGCTGCGCCGCCGGCAGGTCGAGGCGGAGAAGAGCGAGGCCGCGGTGCGGCGGGGCGAGCGCGTCGCCGGGCCCGGACGGGCCGCCGACGGCGTGCACGACGAGGTCGAGCGCGGCCTCGACGACGAGGGGTGGTCGCCCGACGACCCGGACGGCGACCTGGTCCGGCTGCTGTTCACGTGCTGCCACCCGGCCCTGCCGCTCGACGGCCGCGTGGCGCTCACGCTGCGCTCCCTCACGGGGATGACGACGGCGCAGGTGGCCCGTGCGTTCCTCGTCCCCGAGGCGACGATGTCCCAGCGGCTCGTCCGGGCCAAGCGGCGCATCCGGGCCACCGGCATCGCGTTCCGGGTACCGCCGCCGGCGCTGCTGGCCGAGCGCACCGACGCGGTGCTCGCGGTGCTCTACGTGCTCTTCACCGAGGGCTACGACGCCTGGGCCGAGCCCGCCGACGAGGTGGAGGGGTGCGCCGACCGCCGCGCGCTGGCCGGGGACGCGGTGCGGCTGGCCCGGCTCGCCGCCCGGCTGCTGCCGCAGGAGCCGGAGGCACGCGGCCTCCTCGCCCTGCTGCTGCTGCAGCACGCGCGGCGCGACGCGCGGAGCGGGGGCGACGGCGTCGCGCTGACCCTGGCGGAGCAGGACCGCTCGAGGTGGCGCCGCGACGAGATCGACGAGGGGCTGGCCGTGCTCGACACGGCGCTCGCGGCGCGCCGGCCGGGGCCGTACCAGGTGCAGGCGGCGGTCGCGGCGCTGCACTGCCGGGCGGGCACCGCCGCCGAGACGGACTGGGCGGAGGTGCTGGCGCTCTACGACGTGCTGCTCGATCTGGCGCCGTCGCCCGTCGTCGCGCTCAACCGTGCGGTGGCCGTGGCCGAGGTGCGCGGCGCCGACGCCGCCCTGGCCGCCGTCGACGCCGTCGCCCGCGACCCGGCCCTGGCGGGCTACCACCTGCTGCCGGCCCTGCGGGCGGACCTGCTGACACGCGCCGGCCGGCCCGCCGACGCCGTCGTCGAGCTGCGCCGCGCCCTCGACCTGGTCGACCGCGAGGGCGACCGCCGCCTGCTGCGCTCCCGCCTCGCGGCCCTCGCGCCGAGGTAGTCCGGAACCCGCCGAGGTAGTCCGAAACCTGCCGAGGTAGTACGAAGACTGCCGAGGTAGCAACGAGCCCTCGCGAGGGCACGTACTACCTCGGCAGATTCGGTCCTACCTCGGCGGCGGGGCGGGTCAGACCGCGGCGGCCTCCGGCTCGGTGACGAGCGGGTAGACGCCGTTCTCGTCGTGCACCTCGCGGCCGGTGACCGGCGGGTTGAACACGCACACGCACGTGATGTCGGTGCGCGGGCGCACCTTGTGCTTGTCGTGGTCGTTGAGCAGGTACAGCGAGCCGGGCCGCAGCTGGTGCACCTCGCCGGTGCCGAGGTCCTCGATCTCGCCCTCGCCGGACGTGATGAAGACGGCCTCGATGTGGTTGGCGTACCAGAAGAAGCTCTCGGTGCCGGCGTACAGGGTGGTCTCGTGCACGGAGAAGCCGACCCCTTCCTTCGCCAGGATGATCCGCTTCGAGCGCCAGTTCTCGCTCTTGACGTCGGCGTCGGTGTCGGTGATCTCGTCGAGCGTGCGCACGAGCATGGGTGGTACCTCCGGTGGTTCGGGAGCGGCGGGTTCGGGTGCGGGTCAGGCCGTCGGCGCGGGCAGGACGGCGGCCACGGAGTCGCTGATGATGCGCAGGCCGCGCTGCAGCTCGTCGTACGTGATCGTCAGCGGCGGCAGCAGCTTGACGACCTCGCCGTCGGGGCCCGAGGTCTCCATGAGCAGCCCGCGGGAGAACGCCTCGTCGCAGATGCGGCTCGCGGTCTCGCCGTCCGGCGTCTGCAGGCCGCGGGCGAGGCCGCGGCCCTTGGCCACCAGCACGTCGTCGCCGTAGCGGGCGACGAGAGAGTTGAAGTGCGCCTCGACGAGCGCGCCCTTGTCGATCGTGGCGGTCTCGAGCGTGTCGTCCGTCCAGTAGGTGCGGATCGCCTCGGCGGCCGTGGCGAAGGCGGGAGCGAAGCCGCGGAACGTGCCGTTGTGCTCGCCCGGCTCCCAGATGTCCAGCTCGGGGCGCACGAGGGTGAGCGCCATCGGCAGGCCGTAGCCGGAGATCGACTTCGACAGGCAGATGATGTCGGGCACGATGCCGGCCTCCTCGAACGAGAAGAACTTGCCGGTGCGGCCGCAGCCCATCTGGATGTCGTCGAGGATCAGCAGGATGTCGTGGCGCTTGCACAGGTCGGCCAGGCCGCGCAGCCACTCGGCACGCGCGGCGTTGATGCCGCCCTCGCCCTGCACGGTCTCGACGATGACGGCGGCGGGCGCGTTGAGGCCCGAGCCGCTGTCCTCGAGCAGCCGCTCCAGGTACACGAAGTCGGGCACGTCGCCGTCGAAGTAGTCGTCGTACGGCATCGGGGTGGCGTGCACCAGGGGGATGCCGGCGCCGCCGCGCTTCATCGAGTTGCCCGTCACGGACAGCGCGCCCAGCGTCATGCCGTGGAAGGCGTTGGTGAAGTTGATGACCGACTCGCGGCCCGTCACCTTGCGCGCCAGCTTGAGCGCCGCCTCCACCGCGTTGGCGCCGCCCGGGCCGGGGAACACGACCTTGTGGTCCAGGCCGCGGGGCTCCAGGATCACCTCGTTGAACGTCTCGAGGAACTCGCGGCGCGCCGAGGTGAACATGTCGAGCGTGTGCACCATGCGGTCGTCGGTGAGGTAGTCCAGCAGCACCTGCTTGAGCAGCGGGTTGTTGTGCCCGTAGTTGAGCGTTCCGGCGCCGGCGAAGAAGTCGAGGTACTCGGTGCCGTCCTCGGCGTGGACCGTCGCTCCCGAGGCCCGGTCGAACACGACGGGCCAGGAGCGCGAGTAGCTGCGGACCTCCGACTCGAGGGCGGTGAAGCCCATCGGGTCGTCGGCGGCGGACGCCTCGGTGGTGGGGACGGTCGGGGTTGTCACGAAGGACACTCCTTGAGGTGGTGCGCGCCGGTGCGGTGTTGTGGTGGAGAGGGCTGCGTCGTCACCTGCGCGCCGAACCGGCGCAGCCCGAGGTCTGGGGACCTGAATGGTGGAGTCGGTCAACGGGGAGGGCGGATGCCCTCGATCACCAGCAGCGGCTCGGCCTCGTGGCCGTCCGGGAAGCGCGCGGCCTCGTAGCCCGTCGTCTCGCGCAGGGTCGCGCCGCGCCCGGAGGCCCACCGCGCGAACACGCGCCGCGACGACACGTTGTCCGTGGTCACGGTGGTGTGCAGCCGGGTGACGGCGGGGCCGTCGCCCTCCGCCGTCGCGTCGACGACGGCGTCCAGCAGCCGCCCCGCGACGCGGCGGCCGCGGGCCCGCGGGTCGACGGCGACCTGCCACACGAAGAGCGTGGCCGGGTCGGCCGGCAGCCGGTACGCGGAGACGAAGCCCACGGGCTCGCCCTCCGTGTCGGGGCCGTCGGGGCCGTCGGGGCCGTCGGGGAGGAACGCCAGGCGGCAGGTCGCGGCGAAGTGGTCCGCGAGCAGCAGGTAGGCGTAGGAGGAGTTGAGGTCGAGCGAGCCCGAGTCGCGCGCCAGGCGCCACATCGCGGCACCGTCCGCCGTCGTGGGCGGGCGCACCGTGAGGCCCGGAAGGGGCTCCGCGGCGCGGGACGACGCCGTGGCGTCGGTCGAGCTGTCGTCGGTCGAATGGTTGGTCGTTGCGGTGTCCGTCGTGTCCATACCGCCATCGACCATAGACGCATCGCGGGGGAAAGTTCACCTCGGCCATGACCATTCCTCGACCGGCCGGCGCCGGCGGCGGGTCCCCGATCGTTGGCAGCGCAACGAAAGGTCGCGTTGACCATCGACGGATCATCGACGGTTCTATGGATCGCCATCCGTCTCGGATGCTGAGACCGACGGGGTGAAGTCGCGGATGGCGTCACCCCGGGGACGACGATGGGCGTGCCCGTCGGGACGGGCACGCCCATGGCATGCGTCGGAGCCGGGCGCGGCCCGGGGGAGGTCAGCCCGCGAAGGGCGTGGCCTTGAGGATCTCGACGGGGATCTCGCGACCGTTCGGCGCGGTGTAGGCCACCTTCTCGCCGATGCGGTGCCCGTCGATCGCGGCACCGAGCGGCGACGTCGGCGAGTACACGTCGAGGTCGGTGGTGCCGGCGATCTCGCGGGAGCCGAGCAGGAACGTCATCTCGTCCCCGGCCACGACCGCGGTGACGACCATGCCGGCCTCCACGACGCCGTCGTCCGCGGGCGTGCCGATCTGCACGTGACGCAGCTTCTCGGTGAGCTCGCGGATGCGGGCCTCGTTCTTCGCCTGCTCCTCGCGGGCGGCGTGGTAGCCACCGTTCTCCTTGAGGTCGCCCTCGTCGCGGGCGGCGGCGATGCGCTCGGCGATCTCGGTGCGGGCGGGGCCGGAGAGGTGCTCCAGCTCGGCCTGCAGCCGGTCGTGAGCCTCCTGGGTGAGCCAGGTGACAGTGCTCTCGGTCACGAGGGCTCTCCTTTCGTGGTGCTCGATGGCCTGTTTCGGCCGTGCGCGGGCGACCGACGGGCGTCGGCACGCGCGTCGGCTGGGGCAGGACTGCGTGTGAATCCCTCAGGATAGCCCGGGGAGGCGCCAGAACCCAGGCCTCTGCCCTGGGCGAACAGCGTGATCCCGGTCGAGACACGGGATCGGGGCGGTGTCAGGGCGCGTCGGGGACGTCGCAGGACTCGACGACGGCGGTCGTGGCCTCCTCGGACGTGCGGACCGTCACCGAGTACGTCGAGGTCTGCTGCTCGGCAGGCCCGACGGGCACGTCGACGGTGCCGACCTGGGCGTAGCTCTGCGCGAGCGCCTCGACCTCGCAGACCGCCGTCGTGCCGGGCGGCATGTGGACCTGGAAGGTGACGTCCACCTGCTCGGCGTCGCGGACGTCGAAGCCGACCATCTCCACCGTCACCGGGTCCCGGCGGGTCTGCTCGACCGAGAACCAGGCGGCCACGCCGACGGCCGCCGCGAGGGCGACGCCGATCGCCACCTTGGCCCCCGTGCCGAGCGGGCGTCGGCCGTCCTGGCGACCGTCCTGTCCAGCACGCGACGTGCCGTACCGGTCGGCGGGCGGAGTGGGGCTGACGGGCTCGCTCATGGTGCACCATTGTCCCTGAACCTCGCTGCCGACCCGTCACCCCGGGAGGGACCTTGTCCTCCGCCTCCTCCGTGCCGCCCACCCCGCGGTCCGAGCCCCTGCGTCTGATGGCGGTGCACGCGCACCCGGACGACGAGTCCAGCAAGGGAGCCGCGACCACCGCGCGGTACGCCGCCGAGGGCGTCGAGGTGCTCGTGGTGACCTGCACGGGCGGCGAGCGGGGCGACGTCCTCAACCCGAGCTTCCAGGTGCCCGAGGGGCACGAGTTCGACACCATCGAGGGCCGCCTGGCGGTGCGCCGCCTGGAGATGGCGGCCGCGGCCGAGGCGCTCGGCGTGCGGCAGACGTGGCTCGGCTTCGTGGACTCCGGGCTGCCGGAGGGCGACCCGCTGCCGCCGCTGCCCGAGGGCTCGTTCGGCCTGACGCCGCTCGACGAGGCGGCCGCGCCCCTCGTGGAGCTCGTGCGCGAGTTCCGCCCGCACGTCATGACGACCTACGACCCGTCCGGCGGGTACCCGCACCCCGACCACATCAAGTGCCACGAGGTGGGGTTCGAGGCGTACCACGCGGCGGGCGACGCCTCCCGGTACGTCGTCGAGGGCGGCGCGGAGCCCTGGGAGCCGCTCAAGCTCTACTACAACCACGGCTTCTCGATGGCGCGCATGCGCGCCGTGCACGAGGCGATGCAGGGCGCCGGCCTGGAGTCGCCGTTCGGCGACTGGATCGAGTCGCGCGCGGCGCGTGAGATCCCCGAGCGGGAGGCGACCACGCACGTGGCCGTCGCGGACTTCTTCGCCCAGCGCGACGCGGCCCTCGTGGCGCACGCGTCGCAGATCGACCCGGACGGGTTCTTCTTCGCCGTGCCGCGCGACCTCGAGGCCGACGTGTGGCCCACCGAGGAGTTCGAGCTCGCGGACTCCCGCGTGCCGACGTCGCTGCCCGAGGACGACCTGTTCGCCGGCCTGCGGGAGGGCGACCGATGAGCGCCGCCTGGGCGACCCTGCTCGCCGCCGCGCCGAGCCCGAGCCCCAGCCCGACCCAGGGGCCGGACGAGCTCCAGGTGACGCCGGGCCTCGCCGGGTTCGTCGCGACGTTCGCGGTGGCCGTGGCCTGCGTGCTGCTCTTCCTGTCGCTCACGCGGCACTTGCGCCGCGCGCAGCGCAACGCCGAGGAGCAGGGCATCCCGCTCGAGGAGCCCAAGCACTTCGGTCTCCAGGGCCCGGGGCGGGGCCCCGGGGCGCCCGACGGGGGGCCGCGCGACGATGGCACGGGCGACGGTGGCGACGACGGTACCGACGACGACGGCAGGAGCGGCGGCACGGACGGCGAGCCCGGGCGATGAGCACGAGCGTGCGTGTCACGGTCGGACAGCTCGCGATCACGGCCGACCACGACGCCAACCGCGAGGCGGTCGCCGAGGCCTTCCTCGCCGCCGGCCGCGTCGGCGCGGACCTGCTGGTGCTGCCCGAGTACTCCTCCGGCTACGACCCGCACGGCGTCGGCGTCGAGCATGCGGAGCCGCTCGACGGCCCGTTCGTCACCGCCCTGCGCCAGCACGCCGCGCGGTACCGCATCGCGGTGGTGGCCGGCACCACCCTGCCGGCCTACGGCGCGCCGGCGGCGAGCACGGGCCAGCACCCGACGGTGACGGGCGCGTTCCCCGCCGTCAGCGGGGCCTTCCCGGCCGTGACCGGGTCGTTCCCGGCGGTCACGGGGTCGCTGCCCGCGATCACGGGGACGACGCCGACGGTCGGCCCGGCGCCCGAGCCGCCGACGCGCGCCTTCAACACCGTCGTCGCGGTCGACGCGACGGGCTCCGTCGTCGGCGCGTACCGCAAGGTGCACCTGTACGACGCGTTCGGCACCCGCGAGTCCGACCGCCTCGAGGCCGGTCCGGCCGGCGTGCCCCCGCTCGTGCTGCGGCTGGGGGACCTCACGTTCGGCGTGGTCACCTGCTACGACCTGCGCTTCCCGGAGTCGGCGCGCCGCCTCGTGGACGCCGGCGCGGACGTCATCGTCGTCCCGGCGGCGTGGGTGGACGGTCCGCTCAAGGCGGACCACTGGCGCACGCTGCTGCGCGCGCGGGCGATCGAGAACACGGCGGTGGTGATCGGTGTCGGGATGTCCGGCCCCGGGCTGGTGGGCCGGTCGCTCCTGGCCGGGCCGGACGGCGTCGTCGGCCTCGAGCTCGACGAGACCCCGCAGGTGCGCACCGTGGACCTGGACCCGGAGCCGCTGGCCCAGGTGCGTCGGCAGAACCCGTCGCTGGCGAACCGGCGCTACCTGGTGGTGCCCGCGGGCTGAGCCCGCCGGGCCCGGCCGCGTGCGGCGACGTGCGGCGACGTGCGGTTACAGGGCCGCCAGGTAGATCGCCACGGTGTGGCAGGTGAACCCGACCACGGTGAGCGCGTGGAAGATCTCGTGGAACCCGAACCAGCGGGGCGACGGGTTCGGGAACTTGGTGCCGTAGACGACGGCGCCGAGGATGTACGCGATGCCGCCCGAGGCGACCAGCCACGCGACGGCGGCGCCGCCCGCCGCGGAGAACTGCGGGATGTAGCCGACGGCGACGCAGCCCAGCGCCACGTACACCGGGACGTAGAGCCACCGCGGCGCGCTCATCCACAGCACGCGCCCGACGAGGCCGAGGATCGCGCCGCTCCAGACGACGGCGAGGAGCACGGTGGCGGTGCCGCGCGGCAGCAGCATCACGGCCAGGGGCGTGTACGTGCCGGCGATGATGAGGAAGATGTTGGCGTGGTCCAGGCGCCGCAGGACGGCGGCGGTGCGGGGCGACCAGGTGCCGGTGCCGAGGTGGTAGACGGCGCTGGTGCCGAACAGCATGACGGCGGTGAGGCCGAAGATCGCGCACGCGACCTTGTCGGCGGCGGTGTCGGCGAGGACGACCAGCACGATCGCGGCGGCCAGCGCCAGCGGGGTCGTCACGGCGTGGATCCAGCCGCGCAGGTGCGGCTTGAGGAGCGCCGGCTTCCCGGCGGCCGCCGCCGACACGGTCTGCACGGCGTCGCCCACGACGCCCTTCGCCTCGCGGGCCACCTCCGCGACGTCGGACGCGTCGAGGCGGTCGGCCCGGTGGCCGTTCGGCTGGGCGGCTGCTGCCACGGGTGCTCCTTCTCGGTCGGACGGCGAACCTACGCATCCGTAGGTTACGCCAGCGTAGGGGACGCGGCGCGGACACGAGGACCCCGCGCCGTGAAGATCGTGCGCAGGGGTTGCGGGGCGTCGCCGAGCGTCGCCCAGGCCCTGGACCTGCGGGTCCACGGGAGCGGTACCGTTGTCCCGCTCTCCGTCCGTCCTGCCCCCGCCGGGTGCCCGCGCTGTCGCGCGCCCGCGGTCCGGCCCGAACCCCCGAGGTCCCGCGTGCGCATGCCCCACCTGCTCTACGGCCTGTACGAGCGGCGCCTGGCCGCCTCGCTGCCGACGGCGCAGACGCCCCGGCACGTGGGCGTCATCCTCGACGGGAACCGGCGGTGGGCCCGGTCGTTCGGCGAGACCGCTGCCACCGGGCACCGGCGGGGGGCGGACAAGATCGCGGAGTTCCTCGGCTGGGCGGAGGAGCTCGGCGTCGAGGTGGTCACCCTCTGGATGCTGTCCACCGACAACCTCGCGCGCCCCGCGTCCGAGCTGGCCGACCTGCTCGACATCATCCGCGACGCCGTCCAGGACCTCGCCGAGTCGGGCCGCTGGCGGCTGCGCGTCGTGGGCCGCCTCGACCTGCTGCCGGGCGAGCTCGCGGACGCCGTGCGCGGCGCGGCGGAGGCCACGAAGAACGTCCAGGGGCTGCAGGTGAACGTCGCCGTCGGCTACGGCGGCCGGCACGAGATCGCCGACGCCGTCCGGTCGTACCTCAAGCAGGAGTCCGCGACGGGTGCGTCGCTCGAGGAGCTGGCCGAGCGGATCGACGTCGACGACATCGCGGCCCACCTCTACACGAAGGGCCAGCCGGACCCGGAGCTCGTCATCCGCACGTCGGGCGAGCTGCGCGTCGGCGGCTTCCTCATGTGGCAGAGCGCCCACTCGGAGCTGTACTTCTGCGAGGCGTACTGGCCCGACTTCCGCCGGGTGGACTTCCTGCGCGCCCTGCGCGACTTCTCCCGGCGGGAGCGCCGTCTCGGCCGCTGAGCGGTGCCCGGCGGTGCCGACCGCCCGGACCCGGCGCTCCGACAGGCCCGACCGGCGGGGAGTGCGGCACACTGCCACGGTGACCCCGCCCGAGCACGAGACCCGCCCCACGGCCGACGTCCGCCTCGCCGCCGAGGCCTGGGAGTCGCTGTTCCGGGCGCAGGTCACGCTCATGCGCCGCTTCCAGGCCGACGACATCTGGCGCGACCTGTCGATGCGGGAGTACGACGTGCTGTTCACCCTGTCGCGCGCCCCGCGGGGCGAGCTGCGGCTGCGCGACCTCAACGAGGGGATGCTGATCGCGCAGTCGTCGTTGTCGCGGATGGTCGAGCGGCTCGAGGGGCGCGGCCTCGTGGCGCGGTCGGTGCCCGCCGACGACGCCCGCGGCACCCTGGTGCGGCTCACCGCGGAAGGCGCGCGGCGCCAGCGCGAGACCGGGCTCGCGCACGTGCGCACCATCGCGGAGTACGTGAGCCCGGCCCTGCCGGGCGAGGAGCTCGAGCACCTGCGCGACCTGCTGGACCGGCTGCGGCTCGCGCAGGCGGACATCCCCGACCGTCCGGCGTCGGGCTGACGGGACGGCTGTGCGGGACGTCGGCGACGAGATGACAACGCGTTCCTTCAACGTCACGTCGGCCGGAGCGCGTTCTCGGCGGGCCGGGCTCTGAGCCGGTGCCATGATGGCAGTCATGTCGCTGACCCCCCAGTCGGCCGATGCCGGCCCGTACGACGCCCTGCTCCTGTACTCCTTCGGTGGCCCGAACAAGCCGGAGGACGTCGTCCCGTTCCTCCGCAACGTGACCGCCGGCAAGGGGATCCCCGACTCGCGGCTCGAGGAGGTCGGCGAGCACTACTACGGCTTCGGCGGCAAGAGCCCGATCAACGAGCAGAACCTCGCGCTGAAGGCGGCGCTCGAGGCCGAGCTCGCCGACCGCGGTATCGACCTGCCCGTCGTGTGGGGCAACCGCAACTGGGAGCCCTACACCACCGACGCCATCGACGAGCTGGAGCGTCTCGGCGCGACGCGTGCCGTCGCGCTCGTGACCTCCGCGTACTCCTCGTACTCCGGCTGCCGCCAGTACCGCGAGGACCTCGCGGTGACGCTGGAGAAGCGCGGGCAGCTCGGCTCCGAGGGCTCCACCGGCGTGCAGTTCGACAAGATCCGCTCCTACTTCAACCACCCCGGCTTCGTGGCGGCCAACGCCGAGGCCGTGCTCGAGGGCTACGAGGCGCTCGAGGCGAAGGGCGGCGACCCGGCCGCGGCCAAGCTCGTCTTCGTCACGCACTCCATCCCCGACACGATGGAGGCCGCGTCCCGCGTCTCGCACGCCACGTACTCGGCGCAGCACCTGGACGTCGCCGCGGTCATCGCGGCCGTCGTCTCCGAGGTGCGCGGGCACGCCGTCGAGTGGGAGCTCGCGTACTGCTCGCGCTCCGGCCCGCCGTCGCAGCCGTGGCTCGAGCCGGACGTCAACGACCTGCTCACCGAGCGGGCCGGCGAGGGGCTCAAGGACGTCGTCCTGTCCCCGATCGGCTTCGTCTCCGACCACATGGAGGTCGCCTACGACCTCGACACCGAGGCGATGGCCACCGCGGCCGAGCTCGGCATGACCGCGGTGCGCGCGGGCACGGTCGGCACGCGCCCGGTGTTCGTCTCCGGCCTGGTGGACCTGCTCCTCGAGCGCGCGGCGATCGCCCGCGGCGAGGAGGTCGCGGAGGAGACGGTGGGCAACCTGCCCGCGTTCCGCTCCGTGTGCGCCCCCGGCTGCTGCCTGCGGCGGGACGAGGAGCCCAGCGGCATCCCCGCCCTGTGCAGCGTCGACCTGCACTCCTGACCCGGACCGAGAGGACGTCATGACCGACAGCCACATCCACGGCGACACCGGCGAGACCGTCGACGCCGCCGCGATCAACGAGTCGATCCGGTACGCGATGATCGCGGTCTTCTCCACCGCCGAGCCGCTGCCCGTGGGCGACGCCGAGCGCGCCGAGATCGCCGCGGAGGCGGAGGCCGCCCTCTGGGACGGCCAGCCCGACGACGCCCGCGACCCCGCCCGCGCCGAGGGCGACGTCGTCGTGCGCGGCGTGTACGACGTCGCCGGCCTGCGCGCCGACGCCGACCTCATGGTGTGGGTGCACGGCCCGACCGTCGAGTCGGTGCAGGGCGCCTACCAGCGGCTGCGCGCCTCCCGCCTGGGGTCGGCGCTCGCGCCGGAGTGGTCGGTCGTGGCGCTGCACCGCGCCGCCGAGTTCAACAAGGGCCACGTGCCCGCGTTCCTCGCCGGCGAGCGTCCCCGCGACTACCTCTCGGTGTACCCGTTCGTGCGTTCCTACGACTGGTACCTGCTGCCCGACGCCGAGCGCCGCACGATGCTGCGCGACCACGGCATGGCCGCGGCGGGCTACAAGGACGTGCGCGCCAACACGATGAGCACGTTCGCGCTGAGCGACTACGAGTGGCTGCTGGCCTTCGAGGCCGACGAGCTGCACCGCATCGTCGACCTCATGCGCGACCTGCGCGCCACCGAGGCCCGCCGCCACGTGCGCGAGGAGGTGCCGTTCTTCACCGGCCCGCGCGTCACCCTCGCCGACTGGGCGGAGAAGCAGCCCCGCGCCTGACCGCGGGTCAGGTGACGGTGGCGACGACGACGGTGCCGCCGGTGGCGTCGTCGGCGTCCGGGTCGTCGTCGGTGACGACGGTCGCCCGCAGCCCGTGCGCCTCGACGAGCGCGGTCGCGCCGTCGACCTGGCCGGTGCCGACCTCGAAGAGCAGCGACCCGCCCGGGGCGAGCCAGCCCGGGGCGGCCGCCACCACGCGGCGCAGCACGTCGAGGCCGTCGGCCCCGCCGTCGAGCGCGACGGCGGGCTCGTGGTCGCGGGCCTCGGGCGGCATGGTCGCGATGGCGCCGGTGGGCACGTAGGGCGCGTTGCACAGCAGCAGGTCGACGCGTCCCCGCAGCATCGCCGGCACGACGGACAGCAGGTCCCCCTCGTGCACGGCGGCACCGAGCGGCCCGAGGTTGCGACGGGCGTGCACGACGGCGGCGGGCTCGACGTCGCTCGCGTGCAGCACCGGCGCGGCGCCCGCGGCCCGGAGCCCCAGCAGCACGGCGCCGCCCACCGCGCCGCAGCCGCAGCACAGGTCGAGCACCGTGGCCGGGGCGGGGAGCGCGAGCGCTGCGCCGACCATCAGCTCCGTGCGGCGCCGGGGCACGAACACGCCGCGCCCCACGGACCAGGAGCGGCCGGCGAACTCCACCCGGCCCAGCACGTGCTCCAGCGGCTCGCCCGCCACGCGCCGGGCGACCAGCTCCTCGAGGCGGTCGCCGTCGACGGCGTCGGCACCTCCGCCGCGGCGCCGAGCGGCCGGCTCCGGGCGCGCGGCCGCCTCGAGCAGCAGCGCCGCCTCGTCCTCCGCGAACACGCAGCCGGCCGCCCGCAGCCGCGCGACCAGGGGTTCCAGGTCGTCGGCCGCGGGCGCCGCGGGGTCCGTCCGGTCGGTGCTCAGGGGTACAGCCCCCGGATGCGGTGCGCCTCCGCGGTGCGCTGCACGCCGATGACCAGCGCGGCGTCGCGCAGCGACAGGCCCTCGCGCTTGGCGAGCGCCGAGACGTCGCCGTAGGCGGAGGTCATGCGGTGCTCGAGGCGGTCGGCGATCTCCTCCTCCGACCACCAGTAGGTCTGGTTGGCCTGCACCCACTCGAAGTAGGAGACGACGACGCCGCCGGCGTTGGCGAGCACGTCCGGCACGACGGTGACGCCGTTCGCGGCGAGCACGCGGTCGCCCTCGGTGGTGGTGGGGCCGTTGGCGCCCTCGACCACCCAGCGTGCCCGGACGCCCGCGGCGGTGACGCCGTCGAGCACGCCCTCGACGGCGGCCGGCACGAGGACGTCGACGTCGAGGCCGAGCAGCTCGGTGTTGGACAGCGGGTCGGCGCCGTCGAAGCCGACGACGGAGCCCGTGGCCGCGACGTGCGCGAGGAGGCGGGGGACGTCGAGGCCCGCGTCGTTGCGGAGCCCGCCGTACTGGTCGCTCACCGCGACGACGGTCGCGCCGCGCGCGGCGAAGATCGCGGCGGCGTGCGAACCCACCTTGCCGAAGCCCTGCACGGCGACGGTGACGTCCGTCAGCGGCACGCCGGCCTCGCCGAGCGCGGCCGCCGTCGCGTGCACGATGCCGGCGCTGGTGGCGGTGCCACGGCCGCGGGAGCCGCCCAGCGCCAGGGGCTTGCCGGTGACGACGGCGGGGATCGTGTACCCGCGGTTCACGGAGTAGGTGTCCATGACCCATGCCATCGTGTGCTCGTCGGTGCCCATGTCGGGCGCCATGATGTCGGTGTCCGGGCCGATCATCGGCATGATCTCGGAGGTGTACCGGCGGGTGACGCGCTCCAGCTCGGCCGTCGAGTAGTCGCGCGGGTCGATGGCGACGCCGCCCTTGGCACCGCCGTACGGCAGGTCGACGATGGCGCACTTCCAGGTCATCCACATGGCGAGGGCGCGGACCTCGTCGATGTCGACGCCGGGCGCGTAGCGCAGCCCGCCCTTGCCGGGGCCGCGGGTGATGTTGTGCTGCACGCGGAAGCCGTGGAAGAGGACGGTCTCGCCGTCGTCGCGCCGCAGGGGCACGGCCACGTGGATCTCGCGGCGGGGGGTGGCCAGCATCTGTCGCTGGCCCTCGTCGTAGCCGAGCAC
Organism: Isoptericola sp. NPDC056578; assembly: GCF_042793275.1. NCBI lineage: Bacteria > Bacillati > Actinomycetota > Actinomycetes > Micrococcales > Promicromonosporaceae > Isoptericola > Isoptericola sp. NPDC056578. The sequence continues at coordinate 6,929 of NZ_JBHTVC010000003.1, read as the reverse complement.
GGCCACGGCGCTGGCGAGCTGGCTGTGCGCCGTGTCGAGCGGGGAGCTCGCCCTCGGCGCGGGGGCGGCGGCCGGTGCGGCCGGGGTGTCGGGCAGGGGTGTCGAGGTCATCGACGTCGTCGTCGTCACGGGTCCTCCAGGACACGGTGCCGAGGGCCCCGGTCAGGGGCCCCGGCAGGGGTGGCGCGGCCCGGGATGGTGGGCCTCGGCGCCCACCGTAGCCGCTCCCGCGCACCCTCCAGCGGGCGAAACCCGCCGCCTTACGGAGCCGTGTCCGGGCGTTGACCCGACGATGCCGCCGGTTGAGCGTGTCGAGACCGAGGGACGGCGGTTTCGACACGCTCGACCGGCGGTGCGTCAGCGCACGAACCGCCAGGCGGTCGGCAGCAGGGCGGCCGCGAGCGCGGCCTTGAGCGCGTCGCCGGGCAGGAAGACGACGGCGCCGGAGAGCAGTGCGGCACCCACGGGCATCCCCGTGCTCACCGCGAGCCACGGCACGCCCACCGCGTAGACGGCGAGGGTGCCGAGGGCGTAGGTGCCGACGGTGGACAGCGCGCGGCGGTCGGCGCCGCGGCGCGCGAGCGCCCCGACGACCACGCCCGCCAGGAGGAAGCCGACGAGGTAGCCGCCGGACGCGCCGGCGACCGACTCCCAGCCCGCCGTCGCGCCGGCGAACACGGGCAGGCCGGCGACGCCCGCGGTGAGGTACACCGCCTGGGCGGCGGCGCCGCGCCACGGCCCGAGGGCGGCGGCGCCGAGCAGGACGGCGAACGTCTGGCCGGTGAGGGGCACCGGCAGCCCGGGCACGGGGATCACGACCTGCGCGGCCAGGGCGGTGAGGGCGGCCACCGCGACGACGAGCACGGCGTCGCGGGCGAGGGCCCCGGGCAGCAGGTCCGCGAGGACGCGGCGCGGGCGGGCGGGGGAGAGGGAGAGGGTGGCTGCGGTCATGACGACGACGCTAGGTGCTCGGCCCGGCCGCGGTCATGGCCGGACGTCGCCAAGAGCGCAGGGCACGGATTTGTACGACTCATACACAGGCGCGGTGTCCATCGGCGTGCTGGGGCCGTCTGATTGTGGGATTCGTGCACGGCCCGGGACGGCGAGATCGGACCTGCCCGGCATGTTTCCGATGCCCGCAACACCCGTGCGGTAGCCTCCGGCGACATGGCTGACAAGGACGTCGCATCTCCCGCCCTCGACCACGAGCTCAGGGACGAACGCCCACGCTGGCGCATCGTCGGCCCGGGCCTCGTCGTCGCCGCCACCGGCATCGGCGCCGGCGACCTGGTCGCGACGCTCGTCGCGGGCAGCCGCTTCGGCTACACCCTGATGTGGGCCGCCGTCCTCGGCGTCCTCATCAAGATCGTGCTCGTCGAGGGCGCCGGGCGCTGGTCGCTCGCCACGGGCCGCACGATCTTCGACGGCTGGAAGTCGCTGGGCGCGTGGGCCAGCGTCTACTTCGGCATCTACATCGTGGTGTGGGGCTTCAGCTACGGCGCCGCGGCGATGTCGAGCTCGGCCCTGCCGCTCGTCGCGCTGTTCCCGCAGGTCGACCTGATCTGGTTCGCGATCATGTCCGGCCTCATCGGGGCAGCGGTCGTCTGGCTCGGCAAGTACAAGATGTTCGAGTACGTCATCGCGGTGCTCGTCGGCGTGATGTTCGTGACGATCGTCGGCTCGGCGGTCCTCACCCTGCCGAACATCGGCGAGATCCTGGGTGGCCTGGTGCCGCGGATCCCCGAGGACTCGATCATCTACACCCTCAGCCTCGCCGGCGGCGTCGGCGGCACGATCACGCTCGCGGCGTACGGGTACTGGCTCAAGGAGAAGGGCTGGCACACCCCGCGCTGGATGAAGGTCATGCGGATCGACAACGCCATGGCCTACGTGATCTCCGGCGTCTTCGTGATCTCCATGCTGATCGTCGGCGCCGAGCTGCTCTACTCCTCCGGCATCACCATCGCCGACGGCGAGGGCGGCCTCGTCGACCTCGCCGACGTGCTGGCCGAGCGCTACGGCGCGTTCATGGCGCCGCTGTTCCTCGTGGGGTTCTGGGCGTCGTCGTTCTCCTCGGTGCTCGGCGTGTGGAACGGCGTGTCGCTGATGTTCGCCGACTTCGTCGCCACCGCGCGCGGGCTCTCGGAGGACGACCCGCGGCGCAAGGCGGGCGGCTCGTACTACCGGCTCTACATCCTGTGGCTGACGTTCCCGCCGATGCTGCTGCTCCTGCTCGACCAGCCGATCGCCCTCGTCGTCGCCTACGGCGTGCTGGGCTCGCTGTTCATGCCGTTCCTCGCGATCACGCTGCTGTTCCTCATGAACTCCTCGCGGGTGCCGGAGCGGTGGCGCAACCGGCCGCTGACCAACGTGGCGCTCGTCGTCATCGCCGGCATGTTCGTCGTGCTGGGCGTGCAGCAGCTCGTCCAGGCGCTGGCGCCCGTCTTCGGCTGAGGCGCCGGTCAGCCGGCGGCGCGGGCGCGCCGGCGGAACGACGACGGCGTCTCGCCCGTGAGCCGGGCGAAGGTCCGCGTGAACGAGGGCTGGTCGTAGAAGCCCGCGGCGGCGGCGACCTCGGCGAGCGGCGTCGTCGTGGACGTGAGCAGGTGCGCGGCGCGGTCCACGCGCGTGCGCAGCACGAGCTGGCGCGGGGAGAGCCCGAAGACCTTGCGCACCCGGCGGTCCAGGACGGCGGGCGTGCTGCCCGACAGGCGCGCCAGGTCGGCCACGGACAGCGGGTCGCCGGGCGAGGTGTCGAGGTGCCGCTCGACGGCGGCGACCAGGCGGGCCATCGCGTCCATCGTCGCGTCGTCGGCGTCGCCCGAGCGCAGGTCCTGCGACACGGAGACGAGGCCGACCACGCGCCCGGCGCCGTCGCGCACCGGGAGCTTCGCCGTGAGGAACCAGCCGGGTGTGCCGCCCACGCGGCGGATGAGCTCCAGCTCGTTGCGCAGCGGGCGGCCCGTGCGCACCACCTCGGCGTCCTGGGCCTCGTAGCGCTCGGCCAGCTCGGGCACGAACAGGTCGACGGCGCGGCGGCCCAGCACCTGCCGGCGGGAGCGCTCGTTGGTGCGGCGCACGAACACCTGGTTCACCGCGAGGTAGCGCCCGTCGGCGTCCTTGGCGCAGAACATGACGTCGGACAGCTCGTCCATCAGGTCCACCATCACGGGGGACAGGGCGGCCATCAGGGCGGCGGTGCCGGGAACGTCCGTGGACGCGTCGTCGCGGGCCGGCGAGGGGTCGCCGAGGGCGCCGCTCGAGGTGTCGCCCGAGGCGTCGCCGGTGTTGTCGGAATCTGCGCCCATCGCGGGCCCGATCGTACAAGACGGGCCCTGGGCCGAGGGCGCACCCTGGTGGCATGAGTACCTCTGTTCCGGCGCACGGCGGCGCCACCCCCTCCGCCGTGCGCAGCGCCGACACCGTCGCAGGCCAGCAGGGCGCCGAAGCCCTCGTCGAGGACGCCGTCGCCCTCGCCCACCACTGGATCGCCGTCGCCTCCGGCTCGTCCGGCCAGACCGGGTCGACCACCCGCGCGGACCGGAAGACGCGCGCCACCGCCGAGCGGCTCGGCTCGCTCGTCTCCGACCCGGCCGGGCTGGAGCTCGCCGTCGGGTTCGTCGACGACGTCGCGCGCCCCCAGGACGTCGGCGTCGCCGCCACCGCGCTCGCCCGCCTCGGCCGGGACGCCGGCTCGGCCACCTTCCTCGGCCCCGTCGACCGCACGCTGTTCAAGGTCGGCGCCGTCGTCGCGCCCGTGCTGCCCTCCGTCGTGGTCCCCGCCGCCCGGGTGCGCCTGCGCCAGCTCGTCGGCCACCTCGTGGCCGACGCCGGCAAGGGGCTCACCCAGCACCTCGCCCGCACCCGCGCCGAGGGCTACACCCTCAACGTCAACCTCCTGGGCGAGGCCGTGCTCGGCGACGACGAGGCCGCCGCCCGCCTGCAGCGCACCATCGACCTCGTGCGCCGGCCCGACGTCGACTACGTCTCCGTCAAGGTGTCGTCGGTCGCGGCCCAGCTCGTCACCTGGGACCTGGACGGCTCGCGCGAGCGTGTCGTCGAGCACCTGCTGCCCCTGTACCGGGCCGCGCGCGACCACGGCGTCTTCCTCAACCTCGACATGGAGGAGTACAAGGACCTCGCGCTCACCACCGCGGTCTTCACGCAGGTGCTCGACCGCGACGAGTTCCGCGACCTCGAGGCCGGCATCGTCCTCCAGGCGTACCTGCCCGACGCGATGGGCGCGCTCGACGAGCTCACCGAGTTCGCGCAGAAGCGCGTGGCCGACGGCGGCGCGCGCATCAAGGTGCGCCTCGTCAAGGGCGCCAACCTGGCGATGGAGCACGTCGAGGCCGAGCTGCACGACTGGGCGCAGGCGCCCTACCCGACCAAGCCGGACGTGGACGCCAACTACGTGCGCATCCTCGACCACCACCTGCGCGCCGACCGCACCGCCGCCGTCCGCCTCGGGGTCGCGTCGCACAACCTCTTCGACGTGGCGCTCGCGGTGCTGCTCGCGCGCGGCCGTGGCGTCACCGAGGGGCTCGACATCGAGATGCTGCAGGGCATGGCCCCCATCGAGGCGCGCCTCGTGCGCGACGAGGTGGCCAAGGACGGCGGCCACGTCGTGCTGTACACGCCGGTGGTGCGCGACGAGGACTTCGACGTCGCGATCTCCTACCTGGTGCGCCGCCTCGAGGAGAACGCCGCCGAGCAGAACTTCCTGCACGCCGCCTTCGCTCCCGCCGGCGGCGACGACGGCGTCGAGGCCACGGCCATGGAACGCCAGGAGCTCGCCTTCCGCGCGTCCGTGAGGCACGGCGTGCACTACCAGCCGGTGGACGTCGCGCCGCGCCGTCGCGACCGGTTCTCCGGCGGGGGCACCGCGCCCACCGCCGCCGGCTGCCCCTCCGCCGAGCCGTTCCGCAACGCCGTCGACACCGACCCGGCCGTGGCCGGCCACCGCGCGTGGGCCCGCAGCGTCGTCGGGCCGGACTCCGGGTTCGTCCCCGTCCAGGCCCCCGAGGTCACCTCGACCCAGGCGATCGACGACGCCGTCTCCCGCGCCGTCGCCGCCCAGCGCGCCTGGGCCGCCGTCGCGCCCGCCGACCGCGCGCGCGTGCTGCGCGCCGCCGCCCGCGAGCTCGAGGCGCGCCGCACGGACCTCGTCGCCGCCATGGTGCACGAGCCGGGCAAGACGGTCGCCGAGGCGGACCCCGAGGTCAGCGAGGCGATCGACTTCGCGAACTACTACGCCGCGATGGCCGAGGCCCTGGAGCAGGTGGACGGCGCCACGTTCACACCCGACGGCGTCACGCTGGTCACCCCGCCGTGGAACTTCCCCGTCGCCATCCCCACGGGCGGTGCGCTCGCGGCGCTCGCGGCCGGGTCCTCCGTGCTCGCGAAGCCGGCCCCCACCACGCCGCGCTGCTACGAGCTGGCGATCGAGGCCGTGCACGCCGGGCTCGACGAGGTCGCGCCGGAGATCGGGCTCGACCCGCAGGTCGCGCGCGACGTCGTGCAGTTCCTGCGGGTGCCCGACGGCGACCTCGGCCAGCACCTCGTGACCCACCCGGACGTGGCCCGCGTGATCCTCACCGGCTCCATCGAGACGGCCGAGCTGTTCGCCTCCTGGCGGCCGGAGCGCCCGGTGCTCGCGGAGACGTCGGGCAAGAACGCGCTGGTCGTGACGCCGTCGGCGGACCTCGACCTCGCCGTCTCCGACCTGGTCAAGAGCGCCTTCGGCCACGCCGGGCAGAAGTGCTCGGCCGCGTCGCTGGTCATCCTGGTCGGCTCGGTCGGCGACCCGACCACCGAGACCGGCAAGCGGTTCCGCCGCCAGCTCGTCGACGCCGTGCAGTCGCTCGCGGTGGGCTCGCCCACCGAGCTGTCGACCGTGATGGGGCCGCTGACCGAGCCCGCGCAGGGCAAGCTGCTGCGCGCGCTGACGACCCTCGAGCCGGGGGAGTCGTGGCTCGTGCGCCCGCGTCGCCTGGACGACGCCGCCCGCGCCGCGGGGATCGAGGAGGACCGGCTCTGGTCGCCGGGCCTGCGCGACGGCGTCGCGCCCGGGTCGTTCTTCCACCTCACCGAGGTGTTCGGCCCCGTGCTCGGCATCATGACCGCCCAGGACCTGGACGAGGCGATCCGCCTGCAGAACCAGGTGGACTTCGGTCTCACCGCGGGCATCCACTCCCTCGACGACGACGAGATCGCCACCTGGCTCGACCGCGTCGAGGCGGGCAACGTGTACGTGAACCGGCACATCACCGGCGCCATCGTGCAGCGGCAGTCGTTCGGCGGCTGGAAGGCCTCGGCCGTGGGCCCGGGCGCCAAGGCGGGCGGCCCCAACTACGTCGCCGAGCTCGGCGCGTGGGCGGACGCCGACGGCGTGCCGTCGCGCACCCACGACCCCGAGGGCTGGCTCGCCGCGGCGCAGGCGTCGGACGACGCCGCGTGGGCGGCCGAGATCGGCGTCGGGCACGACAAGTCCGGCCTGCGGGTGGAGGAGAACACCTTCCGCTACCGGCCCATCGACCGTCTGACCGTGCGCGTCGGCGACGGCGCCCTGCCGATCGAGGTGCGGCGCGTGCTCGCCGCGGCGAAGCGGGCGGGCGTGCCCGCGGTGGTCGTGCCGGACAGCGACAGCGGCTGGGGCGTGCCGCACGAGGCGCCGACGTCCCACGCGGACTTCGCCGCCGCCGTCGCGGCCGGCCGCGTCATCGGCCGCGTCCGCGTGGTCGGCCGTGCGCCGGGCCTGCGCGAGGCCGCCGCGACCCGCCTCGGCACCGTGACCGTGCTCGACGCGCCGGTGGTCGCCAGCGGCCGGCGCGAGCTGCTCGCCGTCGTGCGCGAGCAGGCCGTCAGCCGCACCCGCCACCGTTACGGGCACGTGCACGCCTGAGCGAACCCGCCGCGACCCCGCTGCG
>NZ_JBHTVC010000002.1:66398-173198 GCF_042793275.1 Isoptericola sp. NPDC056578 | reverse complement strand
TCGTCGCCTGAGGCGGAACCGCAGACTCGGGCGGCCATGAGAGTCGCCTGACGAGCGGCGCCGCACCACGACAGCGCCCCGTCCCTCCTGCGCGGAGGGGCGGGGCGCCGTCGTGCTCAGGGGGCGGCGGGCAGGCGCGTCGCCAGGACGCCGATCGCGACGCTCCGCCGCGCTGGTCAGGGGTAGACCTGGACCTCACCGCCGTCCACGAACAGCTCGCTGCCCGTGATGTAGCTGGACTGATCCGAGGCCAGGAAGAGGACGGCGTTGGCGATCTCGGCCGGGTCGGCGGCGCGTCCCAGGGGTGTGCTGCTCGCCAGCTCGTCGAGGAACGCACCCGCCTGCTCCGGGTTCTCGGCGAGGCCGCGCAGCCCCGGCGTGTCGGTGGGGCCGGGCACCATCGTGTTGACGCGCAGGCCGCGGTGCGCGAGCTCGGCGGCCCAGACCCGGCCGAGCTGCCTGATGGCCGCCTTGGTGGCGGAGTAGACCCCGAAGCCGGCGGTGCCGCGGTGCGCCGAGCTGGACCCGGTGAGCACGATGCTCCCGCCGTCGTTCAGCAGCGGGAGCGCCTTCTGGACCGTGAAGACGGTGCCACGCAGGTTGATGCCGAAAGTGTGGTCGAAGGCCTCGGGCGTGAGCGAGGCGAGGGGCTGTCCCGCTTCGCCGCCGCCGGCGTTCGCGAAGAGGATGTCGAGGCGATCCCCGTCCGCGGCGATCCGTTCGAACAGCCTGTCGAGGTCGTCCAGGTCGGAGACGTCGCTCTGGATCGCGATCGCCTTGTCGCCCAGCGCGTGCGCCGCGGCGTCGAGCACCTGCTTTCGGCGTCCGGTGAGGTAGACGCGCGCGCCCTCGGCGACGAAGCGTTCCGCCGTGGCGAACCCGATGCCTGTGCTCGCGCCGGTGACCAGGGCTGTCCTGTCGGTGAGCTGACCCATGAGAAGTCGTCCTCTGCGATGTGGTGTGTGGACCGCCGGAAGGGGCGGGCGGTCGGCGGTGGCATGGCGTGCGAACCAGTTATGGACCGCACGGTCCACGATATCCATGGTGGACCGAGCGGTCAAGAATTGATACCGTGGGCCGATGGCGAGGCCACGGCAGTTCGACGAGGACGCGGTGCTGTGCTCAGTCCGTGACCAGTTCTGGGACGCGGGCTACGCGGCGACGTCGCTCCAGGACCTCATGCGTGTCAGCGGCCTGGGCAAGGGCAGCCTCTACGCCGCCTTCGGGGACAAGCACCAGCTCTTCCTCAGGGTGCTGCGCCGGTACGTGGCATCGCTCGACCACGCGGTGCGTGGGACGGTCGACTCCGCTCCGCGCGCGGTGGACGCGCTGCGCTCGTTCGTGCTGATGCCGGTGGGCGATCCCGCCGGCAGGGCTGCCCGGCGCGGGTGTCTGCTCGCCAACAGCACCACCGAGCTGGCTTCCGCCGATCCTGTCGTCGCCGCGGAGGCGCGGCGAGCCTACGAGGGGATCACGGCGGCGCTGACCGAGGGGGTGCGACGGGCTCAGGTGGAAGGTGACCTGAGCGCCTCGGTCGACCCCGTCGGCGTCGCCCGGGCGCTGCTGGCCGCGCAGCAGGGCCTGACGTTCATGGGCCGCGCCGGGATGGATGTCGAGACGCTGGCGGCCACCGCCGATTCGCTGGCGACCCAGCTCCTGCCCGCCGCGGTCGACCCTCGGGACGGCATGGACCCGCCCCGTGGACCGGGGGAACCCGTCGCTCCGGCGTCGGGTGTTGCGCGCCCAGCCGCCACCCCGCCGGGAGGTGCATCGCCGCCGGCGGCGTCGTGACCAGATCCACCACCATTGCTGCGCCGGTGCGGTCAGCTCCCGGGTCCGTCGCGGCCCGCGCGGCCCGTCCGTTCACCGTCTCACGGTCAGGGGCAGCGGTGCCGTGACGTGCGCGACGACGGCCGCCACGACGGCGGGGTCGTCGAGCACCCGGGTGTGGCCGAGGCCGCGGGTGGTGAGGAGGCTGCTGCCCGGCACCGCAGCGTGCAGGAGCGGCGCGCCCGCGGGCAGCGACATGCGGTCGTCGTCGTCCTGGACGAACAGCGTCGCGACGTGCTCCGGGACGGGGTGCGCGACGAGGTCGATCCGGGAACGGACGTCGCGCACGTCGCCGGGAATGGTGCGCTCGACGTGGTCGCAGAGGCGCTCGTGCGGCCCGGCGGGCATCCCCACCAGGCGCAGGAAGGACTCCGCGATGGCGTCGAAGCCGGTCATCGCCGCGACCGAGACGAAGCGATCGACGGGCAGGCCGTCGGCCAGGGCGAGGCCGGCGGCGAGGCCGCCGAGGGAGTGTCCGACCACGGCGGCGAACGGCCCTTCGGCGTCGTGCACGGCGCGGATCGCCGCCATGTGCTCGAGGGCGGACATGCGCCGGCCGGTGGACTCGCCGTGGGCGACGCCGTCGAACGACACGACGCCCAGGCCGGCCGCCTCGAAGGACGTGACGAGTCCGGCGAGCCGCGAGGCCCGGCTCTTCCAGCCGTGGACGAGGAGCACGGCGGGCGCCCGGCGGTCGCCCCACCGGTACGTGACGACCTGCTCGCCGCCGACGTCGACGGCTCGGCGCTCGGCGCGTTCGTGCACGGCGCGGTCGGCCGGCCGGACGTCGGCCGGTGGGCCGATGTGCCAGAACGCGCGCGCGGCGACCCGCACCGCGAGCGGTGGGGCGACGGCGGACAGCGCGCGCAGGCCGGTGCTGACGGGGGCGGGGACGTAGGGCACGGCGGCCTCCAGGTGTGGGCGGGCAGGATAACTGTACGAACGTTCGCACAGTAACACCGAACGAACGGTCGTACACTCATCTCGTGAGCATCGAGACGCCGACCACCGCGACAGGCTCCCCGACGAGCACCTCCGGCGACGTGCCTGCCGACGGCCGCCGCGTGCGCGGGGACCGGTCGCGGCGCGCCGTCCTCGACCTCGCCGTCCAGGACGCGTCGGTCCGCGGCCTCGAGGCGCTCACGCTCGGCTCGCTGGCCGCCCGGCTGCCGGTCAACAAGAGCGGCATCGCCGGGCTCTTCGGCGGCAAGGAGGGGCTCCAGCTCGCCGCCGTGGAGCACGCCCGGACCATGTTCGTCGAGGCTGTCGTCGAGCCCGCGCGAGTGGCCGCGCCGGGTCTCGCCCGGTTGTGGGCGCTCGTGCGGCAGTGGTCGGACTACTCCCGCCGCCGGGTGTTCGCCGGCGGGTGCTTCTTCCGCACGGTGGAGGTCGAGTTCGACACGCAGGAGGGGGCGGTGCGCGACGCGGTCGTCATGGCCCACCGCGACTGGACGTCCTACCTGCGCCGGCACGCCGAGCTCGCGGCGGGCGCCGGGGAGCTCGCCGCCGACACCGACGTCGACCAGCTCGCCTTCGAGATCACCGCGATGCTGAACGCCGCCAACGACGGTTCGCTGCTGCTCGGCGACGACGCCGTCTACGACCGTGCGCTCGCCGCCGTGCGGGGCTCGCTCGAGGCCCGTGGCGCCGACCCGGCGGCCCTCGACGCCGGCTGACGGCTACCCGTGGAGGGTCAGCGGGGTGCCGACGTCGGGTCGCCGCCCTCGCGCGCCCGCAGCCCGTACGTCCCCGCCGTGAGCGCGGCGTACGACGCGGCGACGATCTCCGCCAGGACGCCGAGGTCCACCTGCGCGAGGTCCTTGAGGTAGAGGCATCCCACCCCCGTCGTGTGGGTGCCGAGGCGGGCGAGCGCGTCGGCGTGCGTCTCCACACCGTCGGAGAGGTAGACGACGCTCGCCGCCGCCCGCGGGGAGAACCCGGCGGCGGCCGCGTGACCCGTGCGGCCGCTCGCGTACGCGTACCGGTACTCGCCGAAGCCCACGATCGACGTGCCGAACATCCGCGGCGGCTGCCCGGTGGCCCGCTCCATCAGGGCGAGCAGGGTCTCGGCGTCCCGCCGCCGCGCGGGGCGAGCCACGGCGGCGACGAACGCGCGCGGGTCGGCGTCGGTCCAGGTGGTCCTCTGGGGGTCAGCGGCCATGCTCCCGAGTCTGCCCCACGTCCGCCCGGGTCCGGCCCGATCGTGCCGCGTCCGGGCCCTCAGGCCGCCTCGTCGAGCAGCGCCGCGAGCCCGTGCCGGCCGATCGGGAGCAGCCGGGGGTGCAGCTCCGGATGGGCGAGCATGTTCGTCGCGTACAGCAGCGACCAGCCCGCGGCCCGGGCCCACGTCGCGTCGTCCCACCCCCGCCCCTCGTTCGCGTGCGCCTGCACCACGGCGCGGAACGCGGCGCGGCCCTCGGCGTCGAAGCACAGCCACAGGCAGCCGAGGTCCGAGGCGGGATCGCCGGACGTCACGTCGCCCCAGTCGACGACGGCGGCGAGCCGGTCCCCTCGCCCGTCCTCGCCCGGCCCGACGACCAGGTTCGCGGGGTGGGGGTCGCCGTGCAGCCACACCGCGGGCCCGGCGTGCTCGGGGACGCCGAGCGCGTGGTCCCAGAGACGACGGGCGGCGGTGCGGCCGCCGGCGGGGACGGCCGCGAGGCGATCGTCGAGGGCCCGCGGGTCCTGCGCCTCGGCACGTGCCGCCAGCGGGACGCCGCGCACCGGGTTGGCCGGCGCGTCGTCCGGGGCGGGCGCGTGGACCGCCGCGAGGAGGCGGCCGAACGTCCCTGCCCAGGCGGTGCGGTCGGCCACCGGCGTCGCCTCCGCGCTCACCCCGTCCGCCCACGGCACCACGTTCCAGGACCACGGGTAGCCGAGCGCCGCGCTCGGTCGCCCGACCCGCACCGGCACGGGCACGACGACGTCGGGCACCGCGGCGCGCAGCCGGTCGGCCAGCGTGGGCAGCGCCCGCTGCTCGTGCTCGACGAGGGGCGCGGCGAGGGCGCGCCGTGGCAGGCGCACCGCCAGGTCGTCGCCGAGGCGGACCATGACGTTGTCCCACCCGTGCGCGACGATCTCCAGCGGGCGACCGGCCAGGTCCGGGTGCTGCTCGGCGAGCAGCGCGCGGGTCAGGGGGACGTCGACGTCGATCTCGGCGGCAGGCATCGGACCATCATCGCGGACGCGCGCCCGAGGTCAGTCGCCCGGGGCGGCGTCGTTGCTCTCCGCCTCCCACCACGGCGCGGCCTCGACGACCTGGAGGTCGATGTGCACCCCGGTGAGCGCGCCGTCCGCGTCGTGGGTCGTGACCACCGGGTAGAAGCCGTCTCCCCACCCCGAGTGGGAGAGCACGACGTTCTCGCCGTCGCCGGCGTGGGGGAGCGGTGCGTTCGCGGCCCCGACGACGAGGTGGTCGGCGGAGTCCTGCAGCGCGAACCAGGAGTCCGCGCCGCCGTGGTCGACGACCTCCTCGTACCAGTCGTCGACCGCCGCCGTCGCGACCCGGACGGCCCGCGCGTCGGCGAAGCCCACCGCGCCGGCGTCGACGCCCACCCCGAACCACAGGGGCTCGCCCGCCTCGTCCGTCGTGCTGCGCCCCTCGGGCACGAAGGGCCTGACCTCGGCGGCGGGTGCGTCGGCCAGGACGACCGAGAGATAGGCCTCGCGCAGGTGGCTGCCGTCCTGCTCCTGCGAGACGTCGGCGACCGTGACGCGCACGGGGTAGGTGCCGGCAGGCACGGGGACCTCCAGGCCCTCGCCCAGGGTCACGTACGGGTCGGAGGCCTCGAGCCTGCCGGACGGGACGCGCACCGCCCCGAGGTCGTGGACGACGAGGTCGTAGGGCGTGCCCTCGGGGCGGCCCGTGCGCAGGGCGAGGAAGGGGGAGCCGGGTTCCATGGCGCGGACGCTAGCGGCCCCCGCCGACACCGCAGGTCAGAGCTCGCGCTCGCGGCCGCGGTCCCACGGCTCGGTCCACCCCAGGCGGTCGAACGCGGCGTCGAGGATGCCCGCGGTGAAGCCCCACACCAGGTGCGGCACGCCCGCGCCGTCGAGCACCTCGAACCCCGGCCCGCGCCAGGTACGGCCGGCGCGCCGCAGCACGGTCGTCACGCGGTGGTCGGGGTCCAGGAGGTCGGCCACCGGGGCGCGGAACACGTGCGCGGACTCCCCGACGTCCACCACGCGCACGGGGGTGGGCCGCGCCCACCAGCCGAGCACGGGCGTGACGAGGTGGTTGCTCACCGGCATCGGCAGCTGCGCCAGGGTGCCGAGCACCTCGACGCCGCCCGCGTCGAGCCCCGTCTCCTCGACGGCCTCGCGCAGGGCCGCGTCGACCGGCGTCTCGCCGTCCTCGGCCCGGCCGCCGGGGAACGCGACCTGCCCGGCGTGCGAGCGCAGGGTCGCCGCCCGCTCCAGGAGCAGGACGTCGAGGTCGTGGGCGACGGCGAGGGCCTGCGCGTCGTGGTCGGCGGCCAGGTCGTCCAGCACCCCGAAGAGCACGAGGACGGCCGCGGGGCGGGCGGAGGCGGCGTCGAGGTCGCCCCGCGCGAGACCCCAGTCGGCGAGGAACCGGCGGTCCGTCGCCAGCGCCGCGAGCTGCGCGCGGGCGGCGTGCCCGCCCGCGCCGGGGTCCGTCCCGGTGGTCGTGCCCGTGCTCACGGCCGGCTCACCAGCTCGTGGCGACCGGCATGCCCTCGGCGTAGCCGGCGGCGGACTGGACGCCCACCAGCGCGCGCTCGTGGAACTCCCGGAGCGTGCGCGCGCCGGCGTAGGTGCAGCTGGAGCGCAGGCCGGAGGTGATCTCGTCCAGCAGGTCCTCGACGCCCGGGCGCAGCGGGTCGAGGTACATCTTCCCGGTCGAGATGCCCTCCTCGTACAGCGCCTTGCGCGCCCGGCCGAACGCCGAGCCCGCCCCGGCGGTGCGGGCGGCGACGGCGCGGGCCGACGCCATGCCGAACGAGTCCTTGTACAGGCGGCCGGTGCCGTCGTCGTGCAGGTCGCCGGGCGACTCGTACGTGCCGGCGAACCAGGAGCCGACCATGACCTGCGACGCGCCGGCCGCCAGGGCGAGGGCGACGTCGCGCGGGTGCCGCACCCCGCCGTCGGCCCACACGTGCTTGCCGAGCTCGCGCGCGGCGGCGGCGCACTCCAGCACGGCGGAGAACTGGGGGCGGCCGACGGCGGTCTGCATGCGCGTGGTGCACATGGCGCCCGGGCCCACGCCCACCTTGAGGATGTCGGCGCCCGCGGCGACGAGGTCGCGCACGCCCTCGGCCGTGACGACGTTGCCCGCGACGACCGGCACCTGCGGGTCGACGGAGCGCACGGCCTCCAGGGCCTGGAGCATCTTGGACTGGTGCCCGTGCGCGGTGTCGACGACGAGCACGTCGACGCCGGCGTCGAGCAGCTCGCGCGTCTTGGCGGCGACGTCGCCGTTGATGCCCACGGCCGCGCCGACCCGCAGGCGGCCCGCGGCGTCGAGGGCGGGCCTGTACACCGACGAGCGCACGGCGCCCTTGCGCGTCAGGACGCCCGCGAGGGCGCCGTCGCGCACCACGGGGGCGAGGTGGATCTTGGCGGCGTGCATCCGCTCGAACGTGGCCTCGAGGCCGTCGGCCTCCAGCTGGACGGCGTCGAGCGCGACGACGTCGTCCGACATCACCTGGTGCACCTGCGCGAACCGGTCCACGGCCGCGCAGTCGCCCTCGGTGACGACGCCGACGGGCTTGCCGTCCTGGACCACGACGGCGGCGCCGTGCGCGCGCTTGCCCAGCAGGGTGAGCACCGTGGAGACGGTGTCCGAGGGCGCGACGACGACGGGCGTCTCGATGACCGGGTCCTTGGACTTCACGTCGGCCACCACGTCGGCGACGACGTCCACCGGGATGTCCTGCGGGAGGATCGCGATGCCGCCGCGGCGGGCGACGGTCTCCGACATCCGGCGGCCCGCGACGGCCGTCATGTTCGCCACGACCACGGGGATCGTGGTGCCGGTGCCGTCGTCGGTCGCGAGGTCGACGTCGAAGCGGCTGGTCACGTCCGAGCGGGACGGGACCATGAAGACGTCGCCGTAGGTGAGGTCGGTGGTGGGCTGCTGCCCGTCGAGAAAGCGCACAGGTGTCCCCTGGGAGATGTGTCGGGAGAGGACGAGCTTCCTGGGTCGTCCGTCTGCCGAACGCTCGCCGGCGGTCACGTGTTCCCGTCGGCCAGGGACGAAACTACCCTCTACCGCGCCCGCACGTGGCGGTGCGCGGTCCGTGGGACGTCCCGGACCACCGGGCGGGACCGCCTAGAGTGGTGTGGCTATGAACGGGGAGGAACGCATGAGCCTGCTGAGCAGCATCGGCTCGCCCGAGGACGTCCGCCGGCTCTCGCCGGAGCAGACGACGCAGCTCGCGGCGGAGATCCGGGCCTTCCTGGTCGACCAGGTGTCGCGGACGGGTGGGCACCTGGGGCCGAACCTGGGCGTCGTCGAGCTGACGATCGCCCTGCACCGCGTCTTCGCGTCGCCGCGGGACACCCTCGTCTTCGACACGGGGCACCAGGCGTACGTGCACAAGCTCCTCACGGGCCGGCAGGACTTCTCCGCGCTGCGCAAGGCGGGCGGCATGTCCGGCTACCCCTCGCGCGCCGAGTCCGAGCACGACGTCGTCGAGAACTCGCACGCGTCCACGGCGCTGTCGTGGGCGGACGGTGTCGCCAAGGCGAACGCCGTGCAGGGGCACCCCGAGCGGCACGTCGCCGCCGTCATCGGCGACGGCGCGCTCACCGGCGGCATGGCATGGGAGGCGCTGAACAACATCGCGGCCTCGCAGGACCGCCGCCTCGTGATCGTCGTCAACGACAACGGACGCTCGTACTCGCCGACCATCGGCGGCGTCGCGAACCACCTCGACACCCTCCGCACCACCCGCGGGTACGAGGCCTTCCTGTCGTGGGGCAAGCGCACCCTGCACCGCACGGGCGCGCCCGGGCGCTTCGCCTACGACTGGCTGCACGGGCTGAAGAAGGGCCTCAAGGACGTCGTCGCGCCGCAGGGCATGTTCGAGGACCTCGGGCTGAAGTACGTCGGTCCGGTCGACGGGCACGACGTCGTGGCCATGGAGCACGCGCTGCGCCGGGCCAAGGCGTACGGCGGCCCCGTGATCGTGCACGCCATCACCGAGAAGGGCCGGGGCTACACGCCGGCCGAGCAGGACGTCGCCGACCGGTTCCACGCCGTCGGGCAGATCCACCCCGAGACCGGCCTGCCCGTCGCGCCGTCGCGGTTCGGCTGGACCAAGGTCTTCGCGGACGAGATCGTGAAGATCGGCCGCGACCGGCCGGACGTCGTCGGGATCACCGCGGCGATGCTGCACCCCGTGGGGCTGGCGCCGTTCGCGCAGGAGTTCCCGGACCGCACCTTCGACGTCGGGATCGCCGAGCAGCACGCCGTGACCTCGGCGGCGGGCATGGCGTTCGCCGGCCTCCACCCCGTGGTCGCCGTCTACGCCACCTTCCTCAACCGCGCCTTCGACCAGGTCCTCATGGACGCGGCGCTGCACAAGGCGGGCGTGACGTTCGTGCTGGACAGGGCCGGCATCACGGGCGACGACGGCGCGAGCCACAACGGCATGTGGGACATGGCGATGCTGCGCATCGTCCCCGGGCTGCGGCTCGCGGCGCCCCGCGACGAACCCACGCTGCGGGCGGCCCTGCGCGCCGCCGTGGACGTGGACGACGCCGCGACGGTCGTGCGGTACCCCAAGGGCGCCCTCTCCGACCCCGTCCCGGCCCTCGAGTCGCTCGACGGCGTCGACGTGGTCGCCCGTCACACGGCGGCCCCGGGCGCGGACGGGCGCAAGGTCCTCGTCGTCGGCGTCGGCTCCATGGTGGGCACGGCGCTCGCGGCGGGGGAGTCCCTCGCCGCGCACGGCCTCGCGGTGGACGTGGTGGCTCCCACCTGGGTGCTCCCGGTGCCCGAGGCGCTCGTGAAGCTCGCCGGCGAGCACGACCTCGTGCTGACGATCGAGGACGGCGTCGTCGACGGCGGCGTCGGCGCGACGACCGCACAGCGGGCGGGGGAGCAGGGCGTGCGGACCGCGTTCGTGCACGTCGGCCTCCCGGTGGCCTTCCTCGACCACGCCAGCCGCGACCAGATCATCGGCCAGCAGCGGATGCGGGCCGAGGACGCCGTGCGCGACGCCCTCGCCGTGCTCGCCCGGGACTGACGGCCGGCCGCCGCGGCGAGACGGCCGGGTGCGGCCGCGCCCTGGCAGCTAGCCTCCCGTCATGATCTGGCTGCTCGACCTCGACAACACCCTGGTGGGCCGCGCGGAGGCGTTCGAGGCGTGGGCCTCGGGCGAGGTCGACCGGGCCGCGCTCGGCCCCGCGGACCTCGCCGCGATCCTCGCGGCCGACGAGGGCGGGCACGGCTCCAAGGAGGCGCTCGCGCGGGTGCTGATCGCGCGACTCGGCTGGGACGACGACGTCCCCGCCGCGATCCGGCGGTTCCGCGCCGGCGTCCTCGACGGCGTCCGGGTCTACGACGGCGTCCTCGTCTCCCTCGACGTGCTGCGTCGCGCCGGGCACCGGGTGGCCGTCGTGACCAACGGGACGTCGGCGCAGCAGCACGGCAAGGTCGCGCGCTGCGGGCTGGAGGCCCACGTGGACGCGATCGTCGTCTCGGAGGAGGAGGGCGTCGCGAAGCCCGACCCCTGGCTGCTCGAGGTGGCACTCGAGCGGCTCGGTGCCGCGGACGCCGACCGGCGGCAGGTCTGGATGGTGGGCGACGCCGCGCACGCCGACGTCGCCGCCGGCCGCGCGGCCGGCACCCGCACGGCGTGGGTGTCGCACGGCCGGTCGTGGGACGGCCCGGGCCGGCCCGACGTCGTCGCGCCGACGACGCGCGAGGCGATCGCGCTGGCCGCCGACATGTCCGCGGCCCTGTCCGCGTCCCCGCCCGGCGCCGTCCTGGGCTGACGCCGACGGGTGTCTGCGACGTCACAGCCGTTCGGCATCGCTTGTGAAGGCATTCACGAATAGGCTGTGGTCATACCTCAGAAGGAGGGGGCTCCTATGACCACCGACGCGGCACCCACGACGACCATCGCCTGGACGGGTTTCACCCCGGGACCCTGGTGCGACGGCATCGACGTGCGCGACTTCATCCAGCGCAACTACACCCCGTACACCGGTGACGACAGGTTCCTCGCGGGACCGACGGCGCGCACCACCGCGGTGTGGGACAAGCTGTCGGCGATGTTCCCCGCCGAGCGCGAGAAGGGTGTCTACGACGTCGACCCGCACACCCCGGCGGCCATCACCGCGCACGGCCCGGGCTACATCGACCGCGACGCCGAGCTGATCGTCGGCCTGCAGACCGACGCCCCGCTCAAGCGGGCGATCATGCCGAACGGCGGCTGGCGCATGGTCGAGGGCGCGCTGAAGACGTACGGCTACCCCGTCGACGAGAACCTGCGGAAGGTCTTCACGGAGTACCGCAAGACGCACAACCAGGGCGTCTTCGACATCTACCCGCCGAACGTCCGCGCCGCCCGCAGCTCGCACATCATCACCGGCCTGCCGGACGCCTACGGCCGCGGCCGGATCATCGGCGACTACCGCCGGGTGGCCCTGTACGGCGTCGACCAGCTGATCGCCGCGAAGAAGGTCGACAAGCTCGGCCTCGACGTCCAGCCGTTCAGCGAGTCCGTGGTGCGCGAGCGCGAGGAGCACGCCGAGCAGATCCGCGCGCTCGGCGAGCTCAAGGAGATGGCCGCGTCCTACGGGTACGACATCTCCGGTCCGGCGACGACGGCGCGCGAGGCCGTGCAGTGGCTCTACTTCGGCTACCTCGCCGCGGTGAAGGAGCAGAACGGCGCCGCGATGTCCCTCGGGCGCACGTCGACGTTCCTCGACGTCTACATCGAGCGCGACCTGGCCGCCGGGCGGCTCACCGAGCCCGAGGCGCAGGAGATCGTCGACGACTTCGTCATCAAGCTGCGGATCGTGCGCTTCCTGCGCACCCCCGAGTACGACGCGCTGTTCTCCGGCGACCCGACCTGGGTCACCGAGACCATCGGCGGCATGGGCGAGGACGGTCGCCCGCTCGTCACCAAGAACTCGTTCCGCTTCCTGCAGACCCTGTACAACCTGGGGCCGGCGCCCGAGCCGAACATGACGGTCTTCTGGAGCCCGCGGCTGCCCGAGGGGTTCAAGGAGTTCTGCGCCAAGGTGTCGATCGACACCTCCGCGGTGCAGTACGAGTCCGACGAGCAGATCCGCCCCGCCTGGGGCGACGACGCCGCCATCGCGTGCTGCGTCTCGCCGATGGCCGTGGGCAAGCAGATGCAGTTCTTCGGCGCGCGGGTGAACCTGGCCAAGGCGCTGCTGTACGCGATCAACGGCGGCAAGGACGAGGTCACCGGCAAGCAGGTCTCCCCGGCGTTCCCCGCCGTGGCGCCGGGCCTGCCGCTCGACTACGACGACGTGCGCGCCCGTTTCGACCGCACCATGGACTGGCTCGCCGAGACGTACGTCGAGGCCCTGAACTGCATCCACTGGTCGCACGACAAGTACGCGTACGAGCGGCTCGAGATGGCCCTGCACGACCGGGACGTGCTGCGCACCATGGCCTGCGGCATCGCGGGCCTGTCGGTCGCTGCGGACTCCCTGTCGGCGATCCGGTACGCCCGCGTGGTCCCGGTGGCTGACGAGAACGGCATCATCGTGGACTACGACATCGAGGGCGACTACCCGGCCTACGGCAACGACGACGACCGCGTCGACGCCATCGCGGTCGAGCTGGTCGAGTCGTTCATGGCCAAGATCCGCAGCCACCGCATGTACCGCGACGCCGTGCCCACCCAGTCGGTGCTGACGATCACGTCCAACGTGGTCTACGGCAAGGCGACGGGGAACACCCCGGACGGCCGCCGCGCGGGCGAACCCTTCTCGCCGGGCGCCAACCCGATGAACGGCCGCGACACGCACGGCATGCTCGCGTCCGCGCTGTCGGTCGCGAAGCTGCCCTACGACCAGGCGCAGGACGGGATCTCGCTGACCAACACCGTCGTGCCGTCCGGCCTCGGCCGCACCCGCGAGGAGCAGGTGGCGAACCTCGCCGGCCTTCTCGACGCCTCGGTGGGCGCCGACGGCTACCACATGAACGTCAACGTCCTCGTGCGCGAGACGCTCGAGGACGCGATGGAGCACCCGGAGAAGTACCCGCAGCTCACGATCCGCGTCTCCGGCTACGCGGTGAACTTCGTGCGGCTGACCCGCGAGCAGCAGCTCGACGTGCTGTCGCGGACCTTCCACGGGGGGCTCTGACCATGACTGCCGGCCCGGCGTTGCTGGACGCCCCCTCCCGGCGCCGGGCCGGCGCCGGCCTGCGGGGGATCGAGACGACCGAGGTGGACCGGTCCGACCGCCTGGCGCTGATGCGCTCGGGCGAGCTCGGCTCGGTGCACTCCTGGGAGCTCGTGACCGCCGTGGACGGCCCCGGCACGCGGCTCACCGTGTTCCTGAGCGGCTGCCCGCTGCGGTGCCTGTACTGCCACAACCCCGACACCCTGGCGATGAAGGACGGCGAGCCCGTTCTCGCCGAGGACCTGCTGGCGCGCGTGACCCGGTACCGCGGCATCTTCACCGCGACCGGCGGCGGCCTCACGCTCTCGGGCGGCGAGGTGCTCATGCAGCCCGCGTTCGCCGCGCGCGTCCTGCGCGGTGCGAAGGAGCTCGGGGTGCACACGACCCTCGACACCTCCGGATTCCTCGGCGCGAACGCGACCGACGCGATGCTCGACGACACCGACCTGGTGCTCCTCGACATCAAGGCGGGCGACGAGGAGACCTACCGCCGCGTCACCGGGCGCTCCCTGGCGCCCACGCTCCGGTTCGGGCGTCGGCTCGCCGAGCGCGGCGTGAGGGTCTGGGTGCGGTTCGTGCTGGTGCCCGGGCTCACCGACGACCCGGAGAACGTCGCCGCGGTCGCGCGGCACGCCGCGGACATCGAGGCCGTGCGGCCCGGCACGGTCGAGCGCGTCGAGGTGCTGCCGTTCCACCAGATGGCCCGCGACAAGTGGGCGGAGCTCGGGCGCACCTACGAGCTCGACGACACGCAGCCGCCGACGCCCGAGGCGACCGAGGCCGTGCGCGAGGTCTTCCGCGCCCACGGGCTCACCACCTACTGAGTCGGCGGCTGAGTCGGCGGCTGAGTCGGCGGGTAGGTCGGCGGACGTCGGCTCGCGACGGACGACGCGCGCGACCGCGCGCCGTCGTCGCTAGCGTGACGGTATGACGACGACGCCGGACGACGCCCCGCTGCGGCCCCTCGACGAGACCTGGACGACGGCGCTCGCGGTGGTGGCGCACCCCGACGACATGGAGTTCGGCGCCGCGGCGGCGGTCGCCCGCTGGACCGGGCAGGGCAAGCGCGTCGCCTACACCATGGTGACCAGCGGCGAGGCCGGGATCGACGGCATGCGCCCGGACGAGGCGCGCCGCGTCCGGGAGGGCGAGCAGGTCGCGTCCGCGCGGGCCGTGGGCGTCGAGGACGTCGAGTTCCTCGGGTTCGCCGACGGGGTGATCGAGTACGGCCTGCCGCTGCGCCGGGCGATCGCGGGTGCGGTGCGCCGGCACCGTCCCGAGGTCGTCATCACGGGCAACTACCGCGAGATCTTCCCCGGCGGGATGCTCAACCAGGCCGACCACATCGCGACCGGGCGCGCCGTCGTCGACGCGGTGCGCGACGCAGGCAACCGCTGGGTCTTCACCGACCAGCTCGAGGCCGAGGGCCTCGAGCCGTGGGGCGGCGTGCGGCAGGTGTGGGTGGCCGGGTCGCCCGCCGCGGAGCACGCGGTGGACGTCACCGCGACGTTCGACGCGGGTGTCGCGTCGCTGCGGGCCCACGCCGCCTACCTCGACGGCCTCGGGTGGGACCACTTCGACCCGGCCGAGTTCCTCGCCCGGATGACGTCGGTGACGGGGCCGCGCCTCGGCGTGCAGCACGCGACCCCGTTCGAGGTGCTCCGCATGGGCTGGGACGACTGACGCGAGACCGCGCGCTCAGGCGTGGGTGACCTCGACGGCGCGATCCACGACGGCGCGCAGGTCGCCCGACTCCGCGTGCCAGGCGCGTTGCCGTGCTGCACCGCCGCCCCCGGCCCACAGCCGTCCGAGGAGCTCGGTGACCGCGTCCAGGTCGCCGTCGTCGGTGAGCGCCTCGCGCACGTGCGCCACGAGCTGCCCGACGACGTCGTGCGCGGGTGCGGGCTGCCACGTGTGCGGCGACAGCAGCTCCGTCGACAGCCCCGAGCGACCTGCGCGCCACGAGGCGGTGCGCAGCAGCTCGGGCCGCAGCACCGGCGCCGCGAGCCCTTCCGAGGCCTCGCGTGCCGCGGTCTCGACGAGTCCGCGGGCGAGGGCACCCAGCAGGGTGGCCGTGTCGGCGTCGAGGCAGACGTCGGCGACACGGATCTCGACGGTGGGGTAGCGGGAGGAGAGCCGGGCGTCGAAGTACACCATGTTCTGGTCGAGGATCGTCCCGGTGGCGACGAGGTCGTCGACCGCCTGCCGGTAGGCCTCCGGGGACCCGAAGGAGCGGGCCGGCCCGGACGTGGGCCAGCGCGCCCACACCTGGGAGCGGTAGCTGGCGAAGCCGGAGTCCTCGCCCTGCCAGAAGGGCGAGTTCGCGCTCAGCGCGAGCAGCACGGACAGCCACGGCCCGATGCGGTCGAGGACGGCCACGCCCTCGGCGTCGTCGGCCACGGCAACGTGCACGTGGCAGCCGCTGGTGAGCTGCTCGCGGGCCGTGAGGCCGAATGCCGCCCGCGCCTCCAGGTAGCGCAGCCGCGCCACCGTCGTGCCCTCGAACGGCCACGGGGACGTGGCCAGCGCCGCGACCCGCACCCCGACCCGGTCGGCCGCCGCCTGGGCGCGCTGCCGGCCCGCGCGGACCTCGGCGGCGAGGTCGGTGAGCTCGTGACGCGGGTGGGTCGCCGTCTCGAGCTGTTCCTCCATGAACTCGGTCTCGAGCGCGCCTCCGCCGGTCTCGGGAGACCTCGTCAGGTCGACGCCCGAGGCGTCGAGCGCCTCGCTGGCCCGTGCGACCGGCCGTCCGTCGTCCCCGACCAGCAGGAACTCCTCCTCGATACCCATGGTCCGCTTCATGCGGGGAAGTCTCACACGCGTGCGTGATCGTCGCGCGCTTCCGCCGGCCCGCGGGTCTTCGCAGCGAGGACGTCCCGAGCGTCGGGCGCTGCCCTCCCTCCTACCGAGGCCGTGCCGCCCCTTGATGTTCCCCTCGATATCCTGGCGGCGGCACCGAGGCCGGTCGCGAAGGAGCACCCGGATGACGGTCAGAGGCAAGGATTTCGAGGGCGCGCTCGACCGCGCCGTGCACCACGCGCGGGCGTGGCTCGACGACGTGGGGGAGCGGCCGGTCCCGCCACGCGCCGACGCGGACGCCGTCGGCCGCACGCTCGCCGGGCCGTTGCCCGGTCGAGGGCTCGCGCCGGCCGACGTGGTCGACGAGCTCGCCGCCCGGGTCGAGCCCGGCCTGATGGCGATCGGGTCGGGCCGGTTCTTCGGCTGGGTCATGGGCGGCACCCTGCCCGCGGCGCTGGGCGCCGACTGGCTCGTGAGCGCCTGGGACCAGAACGCCGGGATGCGGTTCTCCACGCCGGGCGTCGTCGCGGTCGAGGAGGAGGCAGGACGGTGGGTGCTCGACGCGCTCAGCTTGCCCGCGGGCTCCGACGTGGGCTTCGTGACCGGCGCGACGACGGCGAACCTCACCGGGCTGGCCGCGGCGCGCGGGGCCGTTCTCGGCCGTGCGGGGTGGGACGTCCACGAGCGGGGCCTGACGGGCGGCCCTCCGGTGCGCGTGCTGGTCGGTGCCGAGCGCCACGACTCCGTCGATCTCGCGCTGCGCTACCTCGGGCTCGGCGCCCCGACGGAGGTGGCGGCCGACGACCAGGGCCGGTTGCGCACGGACGCCCTGGCCGCCGCGCTCGCCGAGGGGCCGCCGGGTGCGCCGACGATCGTGGCTCTGCAGGCCGGCAACGTGCACTCCGGGTCCTTCGACCCCTTCGCGGAGGCGATCTCGCTCGCGCACGACCACGGCGCCTGGGTGCACGTCGACGGCGCGTTCGGCCTCTGGGCGGCCGCGACACCCAGTCTCGCCCACCTCGTGCAGGGGATCGAGGGCGCCGACTCCTGGGCGACCGACGCGCACAAGACCCTGAACGTGCCCTACGACTGCGGCGTCGCCGTCGTGGCCGACCCTGCCGCCGTGCGCGCGGCGTTCGGCGTGCACACGGCGTACCTCGTGGACGCGCCCGGCCCCGGCAACCCCTACGACAAGGCGCCCGAGCTCTCGCGGCGCGCCCGCGGCGTGCCCACCTGGGCCGCGCTGCGTTCCCTCGGGCGTGCGGGACTGTCCGGGCTCGTCGGAGGGCTGGCGGATCGCGCCCGGGCGATCGCCGAGGGCGTGGCGCGCATCGACGGCGTGCGGGTGGTCAACGACGTCGTCTACACCCAGGTGTGCCTCGCGCTGGCTGACGACGCCCTGACGCGCGCGGCCGGCGAGCGGCTCCTCGCCGACGGCGAGACCTGGATCTCCGGCTCCCGGTGGCGCGGCCAGGACGTCCTGCGGGTCTCGGTGAGCAACTGGTCCACGGACGAGGACGACGTCGGGAGGACCGTCGAGGCGATCCGGCGCGCCGTGCGGGGCCCGGCGTAGGCGCCGACGACCCTCCGGTACGCACGCACCGGTGGCCCGGTCCCCGCGAGGGACCGGGCCACCGGTGCGTCATGAGCCGTGCGGCTCGGGTCTCCGAGGAGGGCGTGTCAGGCGACGGCCTCGGGGACGTTCGCGACGCCGTCGGGCAGGATCCGACGGCCCAGGACCTTCGCCGAGTACCCGGCGCGGTCGAGGTACGGCGTGATGCCGCCCGTGTGGAAGCCCCACCCGGCGCCGAGGATCATGCACAGGTCGATCTGCTGCGGCCCGGCGACCACGCCCTCGTCGAGCATGTGGCCGATCTCGACCGTCAGGGCCGTGAGGACCGAGTCGAGCACGCCCGCGGCGTCGAGCACCGGGGTGCCGTGCCGGCCCGTGGTGCCGGCGGGCAGCGCCTCGCCGAACACGGCCTGGATCGTCGGGTCGACCGGCTTGGGCAGCCCGGGTGCCGGGCGGTCCAGCACGACGCGCGTGCCGTCGGCGACGAGCTTCTCCAGGCCGGGGGACGTCGGGAAGCGGTCGCCCAGGTCCTCGCGCAGCGAGGTGAGCACGTGCAGTCCGACGGCGGGGCCGACGAGGTCGAAGAGCTCGAACGTCGGCATCGGGAAGCCCAGCGGCGCGAGCGCCGTGTCGGCGACCTCGACGGACGTGCCGTTCTCGATCGCCTCGACGACCTTGCCCATGACGAGCACGAGCAGGCGGTTGACGACGAAGCCCGGCCGGTCGGCGACGAGCACGGCCGTCTTGCGCAGCTTCTTCGTGATCGCGAACGCCGTCGCGAGGGCCTCGTCGGAGGTCTTCTCGGCCTTCACCACCTCGACCAGCGGCATCTGGGCCACCGGGTTGAAGAAGTGGATGCCCACCACCCGCTCCGGGTGCGCCAGGTCGGCCGCCATCTCGGTGACGGACAGCGCGGAGGTGTTCGTCGCGAGGACCGTGTCCTCGGAGACGATGCCCTCGAGCTCGGCGAAGACCTTCTTCTTCAGGCCCATGACCTCGGTGACCGCCTCGATCACCACGTCGCACGTGGCGAACTCGCCGATCTCGGTGGTGCCGGTGACGCTCGCGGCGATGCGCGCGGCGGCCTCGGGCGTCATCCGCCCGCGTCCGACCAGCTTCTCGACGGTGGACCGGACGAAGCCGAGGCCCTTGTCGACCCGCTCCTGGTCGAGGTCGCGCATGACGACGGGCACGCCGAGGCGCTGTGCGACGAGGAGGGCGATCTGCGCCGCCATGAGGCCGGCGCCGACGATGCCGACCCGGGTGACCGGGCGGGCCAGGCCCTTGTCGGGGGCGCCGACGGGCTTCTTGCCGCCCGAGACGAGCTGGAAGGCGTAGACGCTGGCGCGCATCTCGTCGGACATGATGAGGTCGGCCAGCGCCTCGTCCTCCGCGGCGAAGGCCTCCTCGCGGGTCGCGGTACGGGCCGCGGCCAGGAGGTCGAGGGCACGGTAGGGCGCCGGTCGCGAGCCCGCGACGACGGCGTCGAGCCGCTGGCGCGTGGCCGCGACGACGGCGTCCCACACCGGCTGCGGGTCGAGCTCGCGGCGGGGCACCTCGACCTCGCCGCGCAGCACGCGCGACGCCCACAGGATCGACTGCTCGAGGAAGTCGGCCGCTTCGAAGAGCTGGTCCACCAGGCCGATCGCGGCCGCCTCGGCCGCCTTGAACGGCTTCTGCGTGGCGGGCCGGGTGAGGATCACGTCGACGGCCTTCTCGATGCCCACGAGGCGCGGCACGAGGTAGGCGCCGCCCCAGCCCGGGATGAGGCCGAGGCCGGTCTCGGGCAGGCCCAGCGCGGGGGCGTCGGACGACACGGTGCGGTAGTCGCAGTTGAGCGCGACCTCGAGGCCGCCGCCGAGCGCCAGCCCGTTGACGAACGCGAACGTCGGCACACCCATGGCGTGCAGCAGCTCGTAGGCGGCGTGCCCGCCGCGGCCGAGCTCGAGCGCCTGCTCGTGCGAGGTGACGGTGGAGACCTGGAGCAGGTCCGCGCCCGCCGCGAGGAAGTACGGCTTGCCGGTGACGGCGACGGCGGCGATCTCGCCGCGGCCCGCGCGCCCCTGGAGCGCGGTGAGCGCCGCGGTGAGCTCGGCCATGCCCTCGGGGCCCAGCGTGCTGGGCTTGGTGTGGTCGAGGCCGTTGTCGAGGGTGACGAGCGCGAGCGTGCCCGCGCCGCCGGGGAGCGCGACGTCGCGGACGAGGGAGTGCGTGACGCGCTCGGCGCGGACGTCGGGGGTGTTCTCGGTCATCAGGTCAGTTCTCCTCGTCCGTCGCGGTGGTCGCGGTGGTGTGGCCCGAGTAGTCGGCGTGGTGCGGGTTCTCCCAGATCACCGTGCCGCCCTGGCCGAGGCCCACGCACATGGTGGTGACGCCGTACCGGACCTCGGGGTGCTTCGCGAACTGGTGCGCGAGCTGCGTCATGAGGCGCACGCCGGAGCTGGCCAGGGGGTGGCCCATGGCGATGGCGCCGCCGTACGGGTTGACGCGCTCGTCGTCGTCGGCGATCCCGTAGTGGTCGAGGAAGCTCAGCACCTGCACGGCGAAGGCCTCGTTGATCTCGAACAGGCCGATGTCGTCGATGGTGAGGCCGGCCTGGGCGAGCGCCCTGTCCGTGGCGGGGACCGGGCCGTAGCCCATGATCGACGGGTCGACGCCGGCGAAGGCGGAGGAAACCAGGCGCATCGCGACCGGCAGGCCCAGCTCGGCGGCGGTGTCGCCGGAGGCGAGCAGGGCGGCGGTGGCGCCGTCGGTCAGGGGGGACGCGTTGCCCGCGGTGACGCGGCCGCCCGGGCGGAACGGCGTCTTGAGGTTCGCGATGCCCTCGACGGTGGTGCTCGGGCGGGGCAGCTCGTCGGCGGTGGCCAGGCCCCAGCCCTGCTCGGCGGAGCGGACCGCCACGGGCACGAGCTCCGGGCCGACGTCGCCGTTGGCCAGGGCCTTGGCGTACTTGGCCTGGCTGTTCACGGCGTAGGCGTCCGCGCGCTCCTTGGTGAGGTGCGGGAACTTGTCGTGCAGGTTCTCGGCCGTGACGCCCATGTTGAGCGACTCGGGGTCCACCAGCTTCTCGGACAGGAAGCGCGGGTTCGGGTCGGCGTCGAAGCCCATCGGGTGGCGGCCCATGTGCTCCACGCCGCCCGCGATCACGACGTCGGCGCTGCCGGTCGCGATGCCGGCGGCGGTGGTCGTGACGGCGGTCATCGCGCCCGCGCACATGCGGTCGATCGCGAAGCCGGGGACGGTCTGGGGCAGGCCGGCGAGCATCCCCACGGTGCGGCCGAGGGTCAGGCCCTGGTCGCCCTGCTGGGTGGTGGCGGCGATGGCCACCTCGTCCACGCGCTCGCCCGGCAGCTCGGGGTGGCGGCGCAGCAGCTCGCGGACCGCCTTGACGACGAGGTCGTCCGCGCGGGTCTCGGCGAAGAGGCCGTCGGGCCGGGCCTTGCCGAACGGCGTGCGCACGCCCTCGACGAAGACGACGTCGCGCAGCGCGCGGCGGGCCGGGTTCCGTGTGGTCATGGAAGCTCCATCCGCTGACGAGGGTCGGGACTTCGGCGTCCGACGAGCGACGCCGCTCTCTCGGGCGACGACCCGGTGGGGCCGCGCCGAGGTACACGCTACCGCGAGTACCGGGAACAAGAGTAGACCATCGTGAGACCCGGTATCAGCCCGGGCGCGGAGCGGGTCAGACGAGCGCGGAGAAGGAGTCCTCGAGGGGCGTGGCGACCAGCTCGATCTGCCACGGGCGGGCGCCGCGGCCCCGCAGGAACTCCGCGATCTCGGCCGAGCGTGCCGGGTCCGGCGGCGTCCAGCACAGGCGGCGCAGGGCGTCCGGCTGCAGGAGGTTCTCCACCGGCACGTGCAGGTCGCCGGACATCGTGGCGAGGAGCTCGCGGGCCGTCGTGAGCCGACGGGCTGCGACGGGGTCTCGGTCGGCCCAGGTGCGGGGCTGGGGCGGGCCGTCGGTGCGCGGGCCGCGCTGGCTCGGCAGCCGGTCGTCGGGCAGGGCGAGGGCCTCGTCGATCGCGCGCTGCCACGCCGGCGCGCGGCGCCTCGTGGCCTTCCCCGCGAACTCCGGCAGGGCGGTGAGCTGCGGCACGGTGCGCGGCAGCGCACGGGCGGCCGCGACGATGGCGCGGTCGGGCAGCACCCGGCCGGGGGAGACGTCGCGGGCACGGGCGCTCGCGTCGCGCGCCTGCCAGAGGCTGCGGACCACGGCCAGCTGACGACGGTCGCGGAGCGTGTGCGTGCCCGACGTGCGCCGCCACGGGTCGACGCGGGGTGCCGGCGGGGGCGCGGTGCGCTCCGCCTCGAACTCCTGGGCCGCCCACTCCGCCTTGCCGTCCGCGTCGAGCCGCTCGGCCAGGCGGTCGCGCAGGTCCACCAGCACCTCGACGTCGAGGGCGGCGTAGCGCAGCCAGTCCTCGGGCAGCGGCCGGGTGGACCAGTCGACGGCGGAGTGCTCCTTGGCCAGGCCCAGGCCGAGCAGCTCTGCGACCACGGCGGCGAGGCCGACACGCTCCAGCCCCAGCAGGCGCGCGGCGAGCTCCGTGTCGAAGACCCGTGCCGGGCGCAGCCCGTGCTCGGCGAGCCCCGGCAGGTCCTGGGACGCCGCGTGCAGCACCCACTCGGCGTCGCCCACGGCGTCGCCGATCGCCGACAGGTCGGGCAGCGCGACCGGGTCGAGCAGCGCCGTGCCGGCGCCCTCGCGCCGCAGCTGCACCAGGTAGGTGGCCTGACCGTAGCGGTAGCCGGAGGCGCGCTCCGCGTCGGCGGCGACGGGGCCGGTGCCGGCCGCGAACCGCTCGACCACGCGGTCGAGGGCGACCGGGGTGTCGACCACGCGACCGACGCCGTCCGCGGGCTCGGTGAGCGGGACGACGTCGGTGGCGGTCGGGGGGACTGCTGAGCTCATGGCCCCACGGTATGCGGTCGTGACCCGGGCCGCGGGTGTCCGCGGCCGCCCGAGCGTGCGGAGAGCGAGGCGACGCCGTCGGGCAGCGGGGGCAGGCCGCCGGCCGTCGCCATGAGGTCGCCCCACACGGCGAGGTGCACGCCGAGGTCCGTGTCCGTGGGGGTCCAGGACGCGCGGATCTCGAGGTCCACGGCGTCGGGCGTGGCACCCAGCGCGCCGAAGCTCTGGGAGAGGACACGCGTCACGGTGCCGCCGATCGCCAGGGCGTCCACGCCGGCGGCGTCGAGCGACTCCGTCACCCAGGTCCACGCGACGTCGGCCAGCAGGGGGTCGGCGGCGAGCTCGGGCTCGAGGGTGGCGCGCACCAGCGTGACGACCCGGAACGTGCCCTGCCAGGTCTCCTGCCCCTCGGGGTCGTGCAGGACGACGAACCGACCGGTGGCGACCTCCTCACCCCCGGGCTCGGCGACCTCGCCCTCGAGGGCCACCGAGTACGGGGCCACGCGCGTGGGGCCGGGGATCTCCGCCAGGTGCACCTCGCCGCGCAGCCGCCGGTCGCGCAGGGACGCCAGCGCGGCCGCGAAGGGGGCGGGCACCTGCCGAGGATCCCGCTTCGAGTCACCCGTGCGATCGCCGGTCACGCCAGCCACCGTACGGCGCGGGGCGGCCGGTCGGGTGAAACGACGCACCGGGGGGCGGGTCGTGTCCGGATCGTGATGGTCCGTACACCTCGGCCGTCGCGCCGACTACGCTGGTCCCGGCTCCCGGGCGGGGGGGAGCGCGTGCGCCAGTCGCCGCCACCCGGCCGCCCGACCCGAACCGAGAACCGACGGAAGCAGGGAAACGATGACAGCTCGTGCCCAGATCGGCGTGACCGGCCTTGCGGTGATGGGCCGCAACCTCGCCCGCAACTTCGCGCGGCACGGCTACACGGTGGCGGTGCACAACCGGTCGTACGCCAAGACCCAGTCGCTGATCGCCGAGGCCGGGCAGGAGGGCGACTTCGTCCCGTCCGAGTCGATGGCCGACTTCGTCGCCTCCCTCGAGCGGCCCCGCAAGGTCGTCATCATGGTCAAGGCGGGCGCCGCGACGGACGCCGTCATCGACGAGCTCGTGCCGCTGCTGGAGGAGGGCGACATCGTCGTCGACGCCGGCAACGCGCACTTCCCCGACACCATCCGCCGCGAGAAGGACCTCAGCGCGAAGGGCCTGCACTTCGTGGGGACCGGCGTCTCCGGCGGCGAGGAGGGTGCGCTCAACGGCCCGTCGATCATGCCGGGCGGCACCCGCGAGTCCTACGCGAGCCTCGGCCCGATCCTCGAGGACATCTCCGCGAAGGTCGACGGCACGCCCTGCTGCACCTACGTCGGCCCGGACGGCGCCGGCCACTTCGTCAAGATGGTGCACAACGGCATCGAGTACGCCGACATGCAGCTCATCGCCGAGGCCTACGACCTGCTCAAGCAGGGCCTGGGCGCGTCGGCGGCCGAGATCGGCCAGATCTTCGCCGAGTGGAACACCGGCGACCTCGAGTCCTTCCTCATCGAGATCACGGCGGACGTGCTGCAGCACGTGGACGCCGCGACCGGCAGCGCGTTCGTCGACGTCGTGCTCGACCAGGCCGAGCAGAAGGGCACCGGCCGCTGGACGGTGCAGAACGGCCTCGACCTGGGCGTCCCGATCACGGGCATCGCCGAGGCGACTTTCGCCCGCGCCCTGTCCGGCTCCGTGCCGCAGCGCGAGGCCGGCCGTGCCGCGCTGCCCGCCGACGCGGGCACCTGGGAGATCGCGGACCGCGATGCCTTCATCGAGGACGTGCGCCTCGCGCTGTACGCGTCGAAGGTCGTCGCGTACAGCCAGGGCTTCGACCAGATCGCCGCCGCCTCCGCCGAGTACGGCTGGGACATCGACCGCGGCGCGATGGCCCGCATCTGGCGCGGCGGCTGCATCATCCGCGCGCGCTTCCTCAACCGCATCACCGAGGCGTACGAGCGCGACGTGGCGCTGCCGCTGCTGCTCGCGGACGAGTACTTCACGAGCGCCGTCGGCAACGGCCTCGCCGCCTGGCGCCGCGTCGTGTCGCAGGCCGCCCTCAACGGGGTGCCCACGCCGGCGTTCTCGTCGTCCCTCGCCTACTACGACGGCGTGCGGGCCGAGCGGCTGCCCGCCGCGCTCATCCAGGCGCAGCGCGACTTCTTCGGGGCGCACACCTACCGCCGCACCGATCGCGAGGGCACCTTCCACACCGAGTGGTCGGCCGACCGCTCCGAGCAGGAGGCATGAGCGCACCCGTGAGCACCACCAGCACCGAGACCGGGTTCCAGCCCGTCATCGTCGGGTCGGACATCGGGGTGTACGCGCTCGCCCGCTCGTTCCACGAGCGCTACGGCGTGCGCACCACCGTCGTCGCCTTCGCGGAACCGGGCCCGATCGCGCACTCGCAGATCATCGACACCGAGCTGTCCGGCACCGCGCCCGAGCAGATCGTCGCGGCGCTCCAGGACGTGGCGGGCCGCCTGGCGGCCCCCGGTCGCGCGCTCGTGCTCCTCACCAACATGGACTGGGTGGTGCGCGTGCTCGTGCACCACCGCGGGGAGCTCGAGGCCGCGGGGTACGTGGTGCCGTTCGCGGACGCCGCGCTCATCGACCGGATCTCCGACAAGGCGGAGTTCCAGGAGGTGTGCGCCGAGCTCGGGATCCCGACGCCCGCCACCGTCATCCAGGACTTCGCCCGCGCGGCCGAGCCCGGCTGGGAGCCGCTGCCGGTCGGCTTCGACTTCCCGGTCATCGCCAAGCCCGCGAGCAGCGCCGACTACCACGACGTGCAGTTCGCGGGGAAGAAGAAGATCTACGAGATCGCGACGCCGGCCGAGCTGGACCGGCTGATGATCTCGCTGCGCGAGGCGGGCTTCCGCGGCCGGTTCCTCGTGCAGGAGAACATCCCCGGCGACGACACCCGCATGCGGTCGGTCACGGCGTACGCCGACACGAGCGGGCGGGTCACGCTGCGCTCCTCGGCGCAGGTGCTCCTGGAGGAGCGCACGCCGGCCGCCCGGGGCAACCCGTCGGCGATGATCGTCGAGCCGATCGCCGAGATCCTCGACGCCGCCCAGCGGATCCTCGAGCACACGGGCTGGCGCGGGTTCGCGAACTTCGACGTCAAGCTCGACCCGCGCGACGGCGTGTTCAAGTTCTTCGAGCAGAACCCGCGCATCGGGCGGAACAACTACTACCTCACCGCGGGCGGGCAGAACCCGACCGAGGCCCTGGTGGACGACGTCGTGCACGGCGTGCGCCGCGAGCCGGTGACGGCGGACCGCGAGGTGCTGTACTCCGTCGTGCCGAAGCGCCTGCTGCGCTCGTACGTGCTGGACCCGGAGCTGCACGCCCGCGTCGTGCGGCTGCAGCGCTCGGGCCGCACCGTGCACCCGCTGCGCTACAAGGCCGACGCGTCGCCGCGCCGCCGGCTGTACGTGCTCACGGCGATGCTCAACCACGTGCGCAAGTACCGGCAGTTCTACCCGCTGGAGGCGCTGCGCCGGAACTACGCGGCGAACACGGCGGCCGGGGCACCGGCCGGCACGTCGACCGGCGGCGCCGCGACGAAGGAGGCATCGTGACGCAGACCCCGCAGCGGCGGCTGCAGCCCGTCGTCCTGGGCGGCGACATCGGCGCGTACAGCCTGGCCCGGGCGTTCCACGAGGCGTACGGCGTGCGGTCCGTGGTCGTGTCCGGCGCCTCCACGGGCCTGGTGCGGCACTCGCGCATCCTCACGCACGTGGCCGAGCCGCAGATCGACGACCCCGAGGCGATCGTGGCGCGCCTGCGTCGCATCGCCGACGAGCACACCGACGCCGACCTCGTCGTCGTGGGCTCGGCCGACTGGCTCGTGCGGATGCTGGTGCAGCACCGCGACCGCCTGGAGGACCGCTACCTGGTGCCCTACGTGGGTGAGGAGCTGCTGCTGCGGCTCACCGACAAGGAGGAGTTCGGTGCCCTGTGCGCCGAGCTCGGCCTCGCGCACCCGACGACGGTCGTGCACGACGTCGCGTCGGGCACCGAGCCGGACACCGACGGGCTGACGTTCCCGGTGATCGCGAAGGCGGCCAGCACGGCGGCCTACCACGACGTCGAGTTCGCCGGGAAGAAGAAGGTCTTCCTCGTGGACACGCGCGCCGAGCTGCTCGACCTGCTCGGCCGCGTGAAGGACGCCGGGTACGTCGGCTCGTTCGTCGTGCAGGACTACATCCCGGGGGACGACTCCGGCATGCGGATCCTCACCTGCTACAGCGACGCCCAGGGCAAGGTGCGGTTCTCCTCCTTCGGGCACGTGCTGCTGGAGGAGCACGCGCCGGGCGCGCTCGGCAACCCGGCCGCGATCGTCACGGGCACCCAGCCCGAGGTCGTGGAGCAGGCGCGCCGGCTGCTCGAGCACGTCGGCTGGACCGGCGTCGCGAACTTCGACCTCAAATACGACCCGCGCGACGGGCGGTACGTGTTCTTCGAGCTCAACCCGCGCCTGGGCCGCTCGAACTACTACGTCACGTCGACGGGCGCGAACCCGGTGAAGTTCTACGTGCACGAGCACCTGCGCGGCCTCGACCCCGACCCGCGCGCGGTGCTCGGTGCCGACGTCCCGCTCTCCGGCGACGGCGAGGTCACCACCGAGCACCTGTACACGGTGCTGCCCGGCACCCTGCTGCGCCGGTACGTCGCCGACCCGGGGACCCGGACCCGCACGCGGCGCCTGCAGCTGACCCGGCGGGCGTCCAACCCGCTCTGGTACCGCAAGGAGTGGGACCCGCGCCGGGTCGCCTACCTGCTGGTGGCGCAGCTCAACCAGTACCGCAAGTACGCCCGGCACTACCCGGTGGCGCAGTCGCGGGCCCTCGCCTGGACCGGGCCGGCCGCGCCGCAGGGCGCGCGGGAGGGCGCGTGACCACCGAGGTCGAGCACGGCGCCGGTGACGCCGACGGGACGGTCGAGGACCGGCCCGTCGGCGTCATCGGGGGCGTGGGCCCGCTGGCCACCGCGTACTTCCTGCAGCGGGTGGTGCAGCGCACCGACGCCGAGCGCGACCAGGACCACGTGGACCTCGTCGTGCTCAACCACGCGACGATCCCGGACCGCACGGACTTCGTGCTCGGCCGGTCGCCCGCCGACCCGGGACCCGTGCTCGCGCGGGACGCCCGGCGCCTGCAGGACTTCGGCGTGCAGTTCCTCGTCATGCCCTGCAACACCGCGCACTACTTCACCCAGCAGGTGCTGGACGCGGTCACCGTGCCGTTCGTCTCGATCATCGACGTGACGGTCGCGGCGGCGCGTGCGCGGGTGCCCGGCCTGGGGCGCGTCGGCCTGCTGGCCACGGCGGGGACGGTCGCGTCGAAGGTGTACGACGACGCGTTCGCCGCCCACGGGGTCGACGTCGTCGTCCCCGACGCCGCCGACCAGGACGTCGTCAGCACGGTGATCTACGACCAGGTCAAGGCCGGCCGGCCGGCCGACCCCGACGCCCTGCGCGGGGTGGCGGCCCGGCTCGTGGAGCGCGGCGCGTCCGTCGTCGTGCTCGGCTGCACCGAGCTGTCCGTCGCCGCGGTCGACCACGACCTGCTGGACGAGGAGCCCTTCCTCGACTCCATGGACGAGCTGGTGCGCGCGACGATCACCGGGGCGGGCCACCGCGTGCGCTGATCCCGCACCGCACGACCCCAGCGCCACGCACGAGGGCCCCGTCCGCCGGACGGGGCCCTCGCGCGTGCCAGGGGGTCTCGGGGACCGGGCTCAGTCGCCGATCTCGCTGGTGCCGGCGTACAGGTGCAGCACGGGGACCTGCAGGAGCTCGCGGGCGCGCGACGCCCAGTCGGAGCGGAAGGTGTCCGCGACGACGTGGGGGTAGGTCACGACGACCACGTCGTCCACGCCGTCCGGGCCGCCCTGGGCCTCGACGGCGGCGCTCAGCGCGGGCAGCGGGTCCTCCTCGGTCACCGTGCCCTCGGCGGTGGCTCCGGCCGCCCGCAGCGCCGCGAGCGACCGCTCGAGGCGCTCGGCGGCGGTCACCTTCGCCTGCTCGGGCGTGGGCTCCTTGCCCACGAGGTCCTGGCCGGCCTCGCGCAGCTCGCCCACCCACAGGTGGTCGATGATCGCGGCGACCACGTTGCGGTCGGTGTCCGAGGGGACGAGCACGCGGTAGCGCTCGGCCTGCTCGTCGTGCAGGGACAGGATGTGCGCCACGTCGGCGTCGGTGAGGGCGTCCTCGGTGAGGACGACGGTCGTCGGCATGCCAGCACCGTAGCCACCCGGGGCCGTGGATGCGAGGCCAGCGGGCCGGCGCGGGGCGGGACGTGACGCGCGCCTCGCCACGGGGCTCCCGGGACCGGGCTCAGCGCAGGAGCCAGCGCGCCAGCAGCGTGCCGGAGCCCGGCGCGTGCAGCAGGTGCGTGAGGCGGGCGGGCGTGGCCGGCGACGCCGGGATCCCGGCCGGGCGCGGCCCCTCGCCGGGGGACCCGGCGGGGGAGGCGGCCACGATGCGGGAGGGGCCCGGCCCGACGAGGCACGGGCTGGTCGTGACGCACAGCTCGTCGACCAGGTCGTCCGCGAGCATGGCGGCGAGCAGCGTCGGGCCGCCCTCGCACAGGACGCGGCGCAGCCCTCGGTCGGCCAGGGCCGCGAGACCGGCACGCAGGTCCACCTCGTCGGGGTCGCCCGCCGACGCCACCGCGAGCACCCGGTCGGCGGGGACCATCCGGCTCGCCGTCCGCGCGCCCGCCGCGCCGGTGAGGACGAGCGGCGGCCGGTCGCCGTCGGCGAGCTGCTGCGGCACCCGGCCGGAGCGCGTGACGAGCGCGAGCTCGAGGGGTCGGTCGCCCGTCGTGGGAAGGCCCTGCGGCCGGTCGAGCGCCGTGTAGCCCTCGTGGCGGGCCGTGCCCGCACCGACGAGCACGACGTCGGCCGCGGCACGCAGGACACGGAACGCGCGCCAGTCCGCGTCGTCGTTGATCGAGCCGGACAGGTGGTCCGGGCCCCACGCGCCGCCGTCGACCGTGCTGACGAAGTTGGCCCGCAGCCACCTGCCGGACCCGGTGCCCTCGTCGTACAGCGCACGGAGGCGGTGCTCGGTCGGGTCGGGGGGCAGGTGCTCCGGTGCCGGGACGAGCAGGTCGAGCGGCGTCGTGGCAGATCTCACAGCGGCCAGCGTACTGACGCGGCGTAGCCTTGACGGTCGTGACGCTCACGCAGGACGAGGACCAGGACCAGGACACGGGTACGGGCCCGGGCGCCGACGCGGGCGCGACGCCCCCCGCGCACGACGGCGCGGTGCCGTCCCTGTCGGCGGTGCGTCCGACGGTCTCCCCGGACCGGCTGCTCGCCGACCTCGTGCCGCCGCGCCACTTCGCCCAGGCACGTTTCTCCACCTACCGGGCCGACCCCGCCCACCCGAGCCAGACGACGGTGCCCGCCCGGCTGCAGGAGGTCGCGCGCGAGATCGCCGCGCCGCGGTCGTCGGGGCTGAAGGCGCTGTTCGGGCGACGTCGGGCGGTGCCCGCCGTGTACATGGACGGCGGCTTCGGCGTCGGCAAGACGCACCTGCTCACCTCGCTGGCCCACGAGGTCACGGCGGCCGTGGGCGAGGGGGCGGTCGCGTACGGCACGTTCGTCGAGTACACGAACCTCGTGGGGGCGCTGGGCTTCCTGCCGACGGTCGAGGCGCTCGCCACGCGCCGTCTGGTCTGCATCGACGAGTTCGAGCTCGACGACCCCGGCGACACGGTGCTGATGTCGCGCCTGCTGCGCGAGCTCGCGGACCGCGATGTCGCCCTCGCCGCGACGTCGAACACGCTGCCCGAGGCGCTGGGCGAGGGCCGTTTCGCGGCCGAGGACTTCCTGCGCGAGATCCAGGCGCTCTCGTCGCGCTTCGAGGTGCTGCGCGTCGACGGCGAGGACTACCGCCACCGCGCCGTCGTGACCGAGGCGGCCCCGATCCCGGCCGACGTCGTGGAGCGCGCGGCCGCCGGGCGTCCGGGTGCGGTCCTCGACGAGTTCGACGGGCTGCTCGCGCACCTCGCGACCGTCCACCCGAGCCGGTACGGCGCCCTGCTCGACGGCGTGGAGCTGGTGGCGCTCACCGGCGTGCGGCCCGTGCAGCGGCAGGAGGTGGCCCTGCGGCTCGTGGTCCTCGTCGACCGCCTGTACGACCGCGACGT
Organism: Isoptericola sp. NPDC056578; assembly: GCF_042793275.1. NCBI lineage: Bacteria > Bacillati > Actinomycetota > Actinomycetes > Micrococcales > Promicromonosporaceae > Isoptericola > Isoptericola sp. NPDC056578. Next base: position 142,528 of record NZ_JBHTVC010000002.1, on the reverse strand, counting down.
GCCCGTGCTCCTCTCCGGTGACGGTGCGCAGCACCTGTTCTCCGAGGAGATGCTGCGCGGGGGTTACCGCAAGAAGTACTTCCGGGCGCTGTCGCGTCTCGGGGCCCTCGCGGAGGAAGGCCGACGCCTGACGGCGTGAGGCCCGCCCGCGGCGAGCCGTGGAGGCTACGGCTCGACGGGGCCGGAGTGCAGCACGGCGGGGGCACGGGGCGGGATCCGCAGGACGCCGTCCGCCAGGGTGGTCCCCTCCGGGTCCCAGGCGGCCACGACCTTCATGTCGGCCGGGAGCGACGAGACGTCCACGTCCGCCGGCTCCGTGCCGGTGACGAGGGCGACGGCGGTGCGGCCCCGGCGACCGACGAGCGAGGTCCCCGCGGTCCGCACCTCCACGGGCAGGTCGCGGTCCGCCGACGCGGCGGGGCGCAACGCCACCAGCCTCCGGGTCCAGTCCACGAGGCGCCGTGCCCGGTCGTCCCGCGCGGGCACCGGCACGTGCTCCGTGTCGAGCACCGGTGGCGTCCCCGCGAGGATCGCGAACGTCAGCAGGCAGGCCCGGTCGTCGTCGGTCACGCCCGGGGCCTCCCGGTAGGCGTCGCCCGCGTCGGGCGTCCACGGGACGGAGCGGTTGGCGGCGGGCAGCCGCGTGAGGTCGCGCACGAGCACCGCGGAGGCCCGCTGCGTGGCGCGGTGCGCCCGGCGCAGGCTCGGCGGACGCCACGGGGCCGTCGTCGGGGGGAAGACCTCGTGCGCGAGCCGGCGCAGGTCCTGGACGGGATCGGCGTCGCCCGGCGCCGCGAGGATGTGGTGCACGACGGTGGTGAGCCGGTCGCTGCGCCCCGGCCCGTCGACGAGGAGGTGGAGCCGGCGGCCGAGCTGCTCGCCGAGGTGGTGCACGTCCTCCGCGAGCTCCCCGAGGAACGGCACCGCCGAGCGGTCCACGAGCGCCTCGACGTCGAGCAGCAGGCCGTCCACGTGGAAGTCGCGCAGCCAGCGCTCGGCGTCGGCCACGAGGAAGTCACGCGGACCGCGGCTCCCGCTGCCGTCGAGGTTGATCCGCGGGCTGTCGGAGCCGGGCGGGCCGGGCCGGGCTCCCGTGCGCGGCCCGATCCGTGAGCCGGTGGCGTAGGGGCCGAAGGCGTGCAGGCCGAGGTCGTCGGCGACGGCCCACCGGTGGGGGGCGTCCAGGACGACGGCGAGCCCGCAGCGGTGCGCGCGGTCGACGAACCGGTGGAGCGCGCCGGGGCCGCCGAGCGGCTCGTGCACGGCGAACAGCCGGACGCCGGCGGCTGGGCCGCGCTCGGGGTCGTACGCGGCGACGGGGGAGAGCTCGACCCCCACGACGCCGGTCGCGGCGACGTCCTCCAGGAGGTCGGCGGCGGCGTCGAGCGTGCCGGCCGCGGTGAAGGTGGGGAGGTCGACGCGCAGCAGCGCGCCGGCGTCGAGGTCTGCGCCCCGCCAGGCGCCGTCCGTCCAGGCGAACTCCTGGTCCAGCACGCGCGACGCGCCGTGGACGCCGCACGGCAGCCAGGTGCTGCAGGGGTCCGGCACGGGCGGTCCGCCGTCGACCGAGAAGAGGTAGTCGGTGCCCGGCGTGAGCTCGGCGTCAGCGCGCCAGTACCCGGGCTCGTGGGCGCCGACGAGGCGGAGGGGGAGACGGGAGCCGGACGCCGGCAGCACGACCTCGACGGTGTGGGCCCGCGGCGCCCACAGCAGGGGGCGGGGCCCCGGCCACCGCTCGCGCATCCCGGGGAGCGGTGGCGGTGTTCCGGGTGCCGCCCTGTCGGCGAGGCCTGCATCGGCAGCGGTCACGGCGGACACTCTAGCCACCAGGGGCAACCTTCGCGGCCTCGCGTCCAGGTGCCGGATGCTGCGGGCGACGGTGGCGCGCAGCGACCGTCCGGCCGTCGTCCGGGACTCGTCCAGGACGTGCTGCCCCGTGGCCTGGGCGACTAAATAGTGTGCCAAGCGCGGGCGCGGCAACCCGCCGGCTGCTAGACCTTGGCCATGAGCACGGATGGCACAGGCACCCGACCCACGGTGCCGGTGGACAGGTTGGACGAGTCGATCGCCTCGCAGGCCAGGCTGGCACCCCGGCGGCGCCCGCTGGACGATCGAGACCGGGACGCCAGGTCCGGGGGTGACGCGGCAAAGGCGCCGGCGTCGCTCTCCGCGGCGGAGCTCGGCCCCATCGAAGGCGCCTCGAGCGGAGTCTCCTGGGACGACCCGGACGAGCTCTGACCCCGTGACGTGATCCTGAGCGTCGACGTCGACCCCGACGGCGCGTGGCGTCAGCGGGGGAGCCGGTCCGTGCCCACGGGGACCAGTCGCGGCATCCCGGCGGGGGCGACGCGGCTCAAGGCGACGTAGCGCGCCTCGGCGCGGTGCAGTCGGATGTGCTCGTCGAGGGACCAGTCCGGCCCGTTGGTGAGGACCATCCCGCACGAGCAGTCGATCTCCACGGCGCCGCCGTGGCCGTGCCGGACCTGTCCCACCGTGACGTGCGACGCCCGGGCGTGCGCCTTGGCGCGGTGCATCGTCGCGGAGACCGGGTCGGGCGCGGTCGGCGGTTCGTCGACGAGGGCCTCGTCGGCGGGTGCGGGGAAGGGCTGATCCACGCGGGCGAGCCTAGTGCGTGTGGGCGATCCCGAGCTCGTGCATCCGCTCGTGCTCCTCGCGCGCGGCCTGCCGCGCGGCGATGCGTGCCTGCACCTCCTCGCGGCGCAGCGGCGGCACGGTCTTCGGCGGCTGCCGACGCTCGGGGAGCTCGCCGAGCAGGCGGGTGACGATCTCCGCGATCTCCGCGGTGGCCTGCTCGCACGGCTCACGTGTGGCCGCGCTCGCCGAGCGCTGGACGCCCGTCACCTTGCGGACGAACTGCTCCGCGGCGGCCCTGATCTCCTCGTCGGTGGCGGGCGGCTCGAGCCCCCGCAGGGTCGTGATGTTGCGGCACATGCTCTCGACGCTACGCCGCGGGGGTGACGAGGGCGACACCCGGCGGCGAGCGGACCCGTGGGGGAGGAACGCGAAAGGCCGCCCCGGGCGAACCGGGACGGCCTCGTTCTGGTGGGCGATACTGGGATCGAACCAGTGACCTCTTCCGTGTCAGGGAAGCGCGCTACCGCTGCGCCAATCGCCCTTGCGGCTGCTGCGCTCCCCCGAGAGGGAAATGCAGAGCTCGGAGCGGATGACGGGACTCGAACCCGCGACCCTCACCTTGGCAAGGTGATGCTCTACCAACTGAGCCACATCCGCGCGACCGGGTCGTTCAGGACTGCTGTCCTGGCCTCCCGGCGCCTGAGGAACATTACTCGACCTTCGGCTCACTGGTCCAATCGCGACCGTGTGACCTGCGACGCTGCCGTCCTCCGGCCGTCGACGGCGCGTCAGGGAGCCCGGTCGTGGCCCGAGAACGACGAAACCCCGACCGGTGACCCGGTCGGGGCTTCGTGATGCTGGTGGGCGATACTGGGATCGAACCAGTGACCTCTTCCGTGTCAGGGAAGCGCGCTACCGCTGCGCCAATCGCCCGTGCTGCGAGGTGGGTACGGGATTCGAACCCGTGTATACGGCTTTGCAGGCCGCTGCCTCGCCTCTCGGCCAACCCACCTTGAGACGTGCTCTCCCGACGCTCATCGTGAGTCGATCAGAGAGTGGGCCTCCGAGCGGATGACGGGACTCGAACCCGCGACCCTCACCTTGGCAAGGTGATGCTCTACCAACTGAGCCACATCCGCGCGACCAGGAACCAGGACACCCTGCGGTGCCCGCCGTTCTGGCGCGCCCCAAACATTAGTGGACCCCTGGCGGTCCGTCCAATCGCCTCCGCCGGGGTGTCCGCGCAGGACCCACTAGCGTGCTCGTGTGCACGATCCGACCTCCTGGGCCACGTTCGCCGGGCGCCGCGCGTCGCGCGCCGTCGAGTGCGTCGATCTCTCCGAGCAGCCGGAACGGCTCGACTCGGGGCTGTGGTTCGTCGTCGCCGACTTCGAGGCCGACCTGGGGCGCGACGGCGTCACGCGGCCGGGCGGTCGGGCCCGTGCCTGGCGGTTCGCCGACGTGGGCCCTGCTCCGGCGGCGGGGGGTGACGGAGGGCGCTGGCGCGGCCCCTCTCCGTCGGCATGGACCAGCTCCCTCGACCGGGACGCGTACGTCCGAGCCGTGGCGACGGTCCGCGAGCGGGTACGGCGCGGCGACGTCTACCAGGTCAACGTGTGCCGGGTGCTCTCGGCCCCGCTGGCCGCGTCGGACGTCCCGTCGGGCATCTCGTCGGGCGATGCCCGACGGGACATCGTCGAGCCCGATGCCGCGGCTCTCGCCGCGCGGCTCGCCGCCGGCAACCCCGCCCCGTACGCGGCCGCGGTGCACGTGCCCGCGGCGAGCGGCCTCGACCCGGTGTGGGTCGTGAGCGCCTCGCCCGAGCTGTACCTGTCCCTCGACGTCCCGGCCGGCGCTGCCGGCGGGGCCGCGTCGCTCGCCTCGGGCCCCATCAAGGGCACCGCGCGTACGCCGTCCGGGCTCACGGCCAAGGACCGCGCCGAGAACGTGATGATCACCGACCTGGTGCGCAACGACCTCCAGCGCGTCTGCCGCCCGGGCACGGTCGAGGTCTCCGACCTGCTGGCCGTCGAGGAGCACCCCGGCCTGGTCCACCTGGTGTCGCGCGTGCGCGGCGAGCTGCTCGGCGACGCTCCGGGACGCTGGGCGCGGGCGCTCGAGGCCACGTTCCCGCCGGGATCGGTGTCGGGGGCGCCCAAGTCGTCCGCGCTGCGGCTGATCGCCGAGCTCGAGCCGACGGCCCGCGGTCCCTACTGCGGCGCGGTGGGTTGGGTCGACGGCGACGCCGGGCGGGCCGAGCTCGCCGTCGGGATCCGTACCTTCTGGTGGGAGGACGCCCCCGGCGGCGGCGTCCTGCGGTTCGGCACCGGCGCCGGGATCACGTGGGGGAGCGACCCCGCGCGCGAGTGGGACGAGACCGAGCTCAAGGCGGACCGGCTGGTCGGGCTCGCGTCGTCGGAGGGGTGAGCCGCCGCGCCGACGGGTCCCCGGACCCCGTCGAGTCTCCGCACCGATGACGTTTCGCACCGATGAGTCTCCGCGTCCGGCGCCGTCTCCCGTGCATGACACAGGTGACCTGCGACCTCGGTATCTCCCTGGACGGCATCTCGGCGGGCGTGAACCAGTCCCTCGACCAGCCCTTCGGCGACGGTGTCGGCGACGGCGAACGGATCATGCACGCGTGGATGTTCGACAACCCGGACGACCACCGCGCGGAGCTCGACGCGATCACCGCGGCGGGCGCGTTCGTCATGGGGCGGAACATGTTCACCCCCGGGCGCGGGGAGTGGGACCTCGGCTGGCGCGGCTGGTGGGGCGAGGACCCGCCGTACCACGCGCCCGTCTTCGTGCTCACGCACCACGAGCGCGACCCGATCGAGATGGAGGGCGGCACCACGTTCCACTTCGTGACCGGTGGGCCGCAGGAAGCCCTCGCCCGGGCACGTGATGCGGCCGGCGAGCGGAACGTGTCCGTGGCCGGCGGGGCGACGACCGTCAACCAGTTCCTCGCCGCGGACCTCATCGACGAGCTGCGGCTGCACGTCGGGCCCGTGGTGCTCGACGTCGAGGGGGTGCGCCTGTTCGAGGGCGTGGGGACGCACGACCTGCGCATCGTGTCCGCGCGGGTCACGCCGGAGGTGACGCACCTGGTGCTGCGGCGCTGAGACGCCGTCACGGGCACGTCACTCGGGGACGTTGCCGGTGGCGTGCCCCAGCAGGTACGGCGTCGTGACCCCCGCGTACATCAGGTGCGCCACGAGGCCTTCGGTGGCGTGGGGCAGGTTGTGGCAGTGGTCCATCCAGATCCCCGGGTTGTCCGCGACGAACGCGACGTCGTAGACCTCGCCGTCGGCCACCTCGAGGGAGTCGGTCCACCACGGGCTGCCGCTCGCGGCCACGCCGTCGCGGGACAGCACGACGACGTGGTGGCCGTGCAGGTGCATCGGGTGCGGCGTCCCGCTGCGGTTGTCGATCCGCATGCGCACGACGTCGCCCTGGCCGACCTCGAACATCGGCACGTCCGGGTAGGTGTGCCCGTTCACCGTCCAGTGCATGCCCGGCCTCCCGTCGAGGAAGCCCGGCGCCCTGCCGATGACGTAGTCGAACGAACGGTCCGCCGCGTCCGGGTCCAGGCCGAGCGGCGCCGGCGTCCCATAGCCGAGCAGGTCGAGGGTCGCCGTCGGGCGCCGCGTCGGGGAGGACGCCGCGCCGTCGGGGCCCACGACGACGGCGGAGGCACCGCCCAGCTCGACGCGCGCCGCCGAGCCGTCGTCCGGCGCCACGACGAGCAGGTCCGCGCGCCCGCCGGCCGGGACCACCACCGCACGATCACGGACCTCGGGCGGGTCGTGCACGTCGGTGCCGTCGACGGCGAGGAGGCGGAACGGCACCCCGCCCACCCAGACGGGCAGGACGCCGTTGTCGCTGTTGATCACCCGGACGCGCGCCGCCGTCCCGGGCGGGACGTCGACGGGCAGGTCCCCGGTCGCGCCCTGGACCGTGCGCCGCGCCCCGTACCGGTGCACCAGCGCGGGGACGTCGACGGCATCCTCCAGGAGGCGCGCGACCTCCCGCCCGCCGGCCGGCCGGGCGTCCCGGGCCGGGGCCACGACCACCGCCCCGAGCAGCCCCTTGCGCGCCTGCTCGTGCGAGACCTGGTGGGAGTGGTACCAGTACGTTCCGGCGTCGGAGGCGACGAACCGGTACGTGTGCGAGCCGCCGACGGGGACGGCGTCCTGGGTGACGCCGGCGACGCCGTCCGCGGCGTTCGGCACGTCGATCCCGTGCCAGTGCAGCGTGGCGCCTCCCGGCACGCTCTCGTTGACGAACGTCACCTCGACGAGGTCGCCCTGCACGGCGCGCAGCGTCGGGCCCGGCGTCGTCCCGTTCACCGTGTACGCGTCCGTCGTCGTGCCGGGCGCCAGCTCCACGCGCTCGGCGCGCGCGGTGAACGTGAGGGCCACGTCGGCCGGGCCGGTCGGCGCCACCAGCGTGTCGACGCTCGTGGCGGCCGCGGCGCTCCCGCCGCCATGGCCGGAGTGACCCTCGAGCGTCGTGACGCGCGGCCCGCTGCCGCGCTCGAACGACCCCGTCTCGGTGACGGAGAACCGGCCCGGTGCCCTGCTGGTCTGCCAGAGCAGCAGGAGCGGCACCAGGACGGCCGCCGCCGCCAGCCCGGCGACGACGCGCCGCAGGACCGGGGAACGGTCGGCCGCCATGTCGGCGGGTCAGGGCGTGACGCCGCCGGCGGCCAGCCCCGGCGTCGCGGTCGCGGCTGCCGCCTGCTCGGCCCGGTCGCGCGCCGCCACGCGCCAGCCCGTGTACAGGGAGACGCCGAAGAGCAGCAGGGCGTTGACCCCGTGCAGGCCACCGAGGAACGGGACGCTGTGCCCCGCGAGGCCGAGCGTGACCTGGAGCGCCACGAGGAGGAGGATCGCGAGGCCCCAGCGCCAGGCGCCGCGCACGCCGGCGAAGAACGACGCGACGAAGGTCAGCAGGGCGATGGCCGGCAGGATCATGGTGCCCGTCATCCCGTGGAGCATCAGCCCGATCTCCTCGGGGAACAGGGACTCCCCGGACATGGACTGCTCCATGGCAGCCTGGTCCAGCACCCCGCCCTCGTCGATGAAGAGTCCCAGCCCGGCGACGGCGTAGACCATGACGGCCGCCTGGACGACGACCCCCGCCGCGACGACGTACGCGAGCACGCGAAACACCTGTCTCATGCCGATCACCTCGATCGTGCGAGGGCCGTACCGTCGCGGCCCGTTCTCTGATGGTGAGTCGGCCGTGGTGCCGCCGCTACGAACGGTCGGGGTGAACCGGGGGTGAACTCGAACGCCCGGGGCGACGCCGTCCGGGCGTGAAGTCGGGCACACTGGCCCCATGAGTCTGGTGATCTGGGCGGAGGGCCGTCTGGTCGGGCAGGGGGAGGCCGCGCTGAGCGCCGTCGACCACGGCATCACGGTCGGGGACGGGGTCTTCGAGACCTGCACGGTCTTCGACGGTCGGGCGTTCGCGCTGACGCGGCACCTGCGACGACTCGCGCGCTCCGCGACCGGGCTCGGCCTCGCCGCCCCCGACGAGCAGAAGGTGCGCGACGGCGTCGCGGCCGCGCTGGCCGAGGCCGTGCGCCTGGACGGCGCGTTCGACGGCCGGCTCCGCATCACCGTCACGGCCGGTGTCGGCCCGCTCGGCTCCGGTCGCGTCGACGCGCCGCAGACCGTCGTCGTGGCGGCGCAGCAGTCCGCGATGGCGCCGACGTCGCGGTCCGCGAGGTCGCCGTGGCCGCGCAACGAGCGGTCCGCCGTCGCCGGGCTCAAGACGACGTCCTACGCGGAGAACGTCGTGGCGCTCGCGGACGCCGTGAGCAAGGGCGGCGACGAGTCGATCCTGCCCAACACCGTCGGCGACCTGTGCGAGGGCACCGGCTCCAACGTCTTCGTGGAGCGCGACGGCGAGCTGGTCACCCCCACCCTCGACTCGGGCTGCCTGGCCGGGATCACCCGCGCCCTCACGCTCGAGTGGGCGGCGGAGGAGGGCCTGCCCGTGCGCGAGGCGAAGGACGGCGAGCTGCCGTTCACCGTCCTCGACGAGGTGACCCGGGGGAAGGCGCAGCTCGCCCTCACCTCGTCCGGGCGCAACGTCCAGCCCGTCGTGTGGCTGGACGGCGCCGACGTCGAGGTGGGGGACGTGTCGCGCGCGGCGCGCGAGCTGTTCGAGCGGAACTGCCGCGAGCGCCTCGACCCCTGAGTGCCCGTGGCGCCGGTTTGGTCCGCCGCCCGATCTGTGGCTAATATCGTCCACGCACCGGGCGATTGGCGCAGTGGTAGCGCGCTTCGTTCACACCGAAGAGGTCACTGGTTCGAACCCAGTATCGCCCACGCACGTTTTTCCTGGTCAAGGCCGCACCCCACGGGGCGCGGCCTTTTCCATGCCCACTATGTGCCCAGTTCCGCCTAGAACGGCGTGCCCAGGACCGTGCCCAGAGCCCCGCCGCTCACGCGCGAGCGGGATGCGTACCAGCACGGTCACCGCGCCGCCATCGGCGCTCCGCGCCCGCCCGCTCGCACGCGGGAGCGATCACGACTCAGCAGCGACCTTCTCCGGGACGAGAGCGGGCGCCGCGGCGGTGACGAGCGCGTCCGCGGCCTCGTCCATGACCGTGCACGCGGCGGTGACGCCTTCCAGCCAGCCGGGCTGCCTGGGAGCACCGGCCTCGATCGCGGTCCGCACGGTGGCGACAGCGGTGGCGAGGTCGTCGAGGGCCCCACGGATCGTCTCATCGTCGGTGGTGAGCCGGATCAGTGCGACGGCGCGGAACATCTCGTTGTAGGTGGCGACCATCCGAGCCTGCTTCTCGTCAGACCAGTGCTCCTCGGCCAGGTCGTGATGCCAGAGGTAGGAGTGCTGGGCCACGAGGTCCGAGCGTTCTCGGGCAGCCGAGGCCGCAGCCGCGACGAGGCTCCGCGCGTGACGCCGGTCTTCGTTCAGCGCGCGCACGCGCTCCGCGTCGATCACCGACTCCGCGCTGGTCTTCGCGGCGGCCCGCGCCGCGTTCGCGTTCACGTTCGAGGCGATGAGCACGCCGACGAGGGACACGACGGCGATGATGACGGGCCCCCACGTCGTGATGAAGTCCGCGTCGGTGTGGAGGTTGACCTCGATCGGGGGCATGTCGCCTACTCCGCGGGCGGCAGGACTTCGTACTCGAACATGGCGTGCTGATCGGTCGTGCCCAGACGGTGGAACTCGGTGTCGAGGGTGCGCATCACGACGCCGGTCGCGCATGTCTCTCGCGTGTCGTCCCGCTGCACCTTCCAGGTGAGAGTCACCTCGTCGCCAACGGCCCGGTCCAGGCCGTTGCTGCCATCCCAGGCGAGTGCACGGTGGTGCTGCATCAGAGTCCATTCGAGTGGGCGACCTTGGGGATCGTGGCCGCGACACGTGAACGTCACGATGTCCCCCGGTCGCAGCCTGACCTTCGGCGTGGCCCAGGCGTATGGCTCGGTGGCGAGGCTCTCCTCGGGGGCTGATGACCGAAGGAGTCCATGACAGCGGTGATGCGCGGGTAGATGTCCCCGGCGGGGTCCTTGCTCGACATGTAGATCGTCACCCGATTCTCGATGTCGCCGGCGATCCCGGCGAGGAGGTCCTTCTCGAAGGGGAGGAGGTCGCGGCTGTGCGCCACGGTGTTGCGGAGGTCGTCGAACCTCTTCAGCAGCGCCTCGATGTCGGCCGCGCGTTCGAGCATCGTGCCGACTTCCTTGTGCGCCCCGAGGGCGGGCGCGACCGGTGACCAGTGCTTCTTGAGGATCGTCCGCAACTCCGCGAGGTGGGCGTACTCCAGGCCGGTCGTCGGCGTGACGGCCGCGCCCCGCTTCGTGCGCTTCTTCTCTTCCTCGGTGGCGCGCTTCGCCCAGCACGCGCGCTGCTCGTCGGTGCTGATCCTCGCGAGCCAGTCGCCTTCCTTGAAGTGCTCGCGGTAGGCGTGCTGAATGACGCGGCGGAGAGCACGTTCGAGTTGAACGAGCGCGACGCTGGGCTCGACGTGGGCCATGTCGAGACGGTAGTTGCCGTGCAGTACAGCGGGTAGCACACCAGGGGGTGAATTGCCCTAGGCGCTCACCCGATCCCGAGCGGCTTCGGCAGGGGCAGGTTCGCGCGTGCTTGATGGCTGGGACGACACGGCTGTCGTCCGCGCCCGCACTGCTGCTCGCGCCCTCGCCATCGCGCCCAGGCGCACGGTCTCGTCGTGGTCCTCGGACTCATGGGCGTCGTAGGAGGCATGGGCTCCGGAGGCGGTCAGGGCGACGTCTCGGTGACCGCACCAGCAGGTCGACACGATGCTGCCGGTTAGTACGTCTGTAGCGCAATTACCGTTCTGCCAGCACGGACACCGCGCGTATTCGGCACTCCGCGCGCCGACTGGCGGGGTGCGTGGCCGCTACTAGGTCGGTGCCGTTGCCCGCTTGTCAGCTGCGGTTGTCAGGCCTCGGGTGTTCGAGAAAGAGGCTCAGCCAGGACCGACGCCGCGGTGCTGACAAGAGCGCTGCACTTGTCTTGGAGGCCGTCATTATCGATCAGCAGGGCAGCCGCTACGGACAAGGGCATGCCAACACCTTGGTTCTCAAGGTTCTTGTAGCGCGCCTCGTCCAGTCTCTCAAGCGCGGCCTCGATGTCGTGAATCGCGCTCACGAGCGCTGCGTGTGAGGACGCGAGGCGGACCAAAGCAATTGCCCTCTCGAACCTCTGGCGTGACATGTGGACCTCCGAAGTGTCGAGGTCGTCCCGGAACTCCGCAAGGCTCGCACCGATGTACGCCGCGCAGGTCGATGCGACGTCGGCGATCAGTTCCTGGAGATGGCGGACATGTTCCGTCTGAGTGCGCGCGTTCTCGACGTCGCGCAGGGCCTTCGCGCTTCGTTCGGATGCTGCCAGCATCGCCTGGGCGTTCCGCTCAGACGCCCTTCGGGACTGCCATGCCGTGATGAGCGAGGCGGCGAGCACGCCGGCGAGTGAGCTCACGGCGACCAGGACGGCGGAGGCAGCGGCCACGAGGGGAGGGGCCCAGGTGGACCAGAACCCGGAGTCGGTGTGGAGCACGACGTCGATCGGGGGCATGGCGTCAGTCCTCGTGCTGAGGTGTGGTGCTGGAGGCAGCGAGGCTCTCGGGTTCCGGGACGCCCGCGTTGTCGGAGCCGAGTTCCATCCGGATAAGAGCCACCATCTCGACGAACTTGTTGTGGGCTGCTTTGAGGTCTTCCACGCCGACCTTCTCGCGGACGTACGGCTCCTCGGGCGTGTGCTGCTCCCCGGCCTCGTACGCAGCAGGGATCGCCTTGCCAGCGACATGCATGGCAGCCTCACCAAGCGTCGCGATTTGCCTGTCGCCGACGGCTCGAACCTCGGCTGCCCAGCGGCGCGTTTCAGTGGATGCGTCGTTCCAGATCTCGACATTCGCGACCATCTTGTCGACGTTCGTCGCCTCGTACTTCTCACCCGCAGGGTCCTTCGGCCGTCCGAACCACACCACCTGGTTGCAGGCGAAGACCGCGGCGTGCGTCGACTTGATGATCCCGAAGTACGCCGTCGCCCTCGCTCCTCGAAGCCATCGATAGTCGTCGTGGTCGCGCGCGTTCCTGGCGCGTTCCGTCTCCGCGTCTATGAGCGACTGGGCGTTCTTCTGTGCGCTCTCCTTCACGCCTCGCAGCGCGAAGTACGCGACGAGGAGCGACGCGGCCACCGAACCGACCATCGTGATTAGACCCGGGACGATCGACGAACCCCAGTCCTGCCACCAGCCCTGCTCACTCTGCTGCTGGAGGAGGACCTGGAGGCTCGGGATCGGACTGGGGGACGGCGTCGGCATGCCGAGAAGGTAGCCCGGGCGCAGCACTATTTGTGCCACAGGTGAGGGTGAAACCTCCGGGCTGCCCTCCAGCTTCAGGACCGGCGCTGCGAGCATCTGGACATGAGAGTGACGCGCTGGGGCGGCATCTGGCAACGCTGTGACGTAACTCGACGAGAGTCGGGACGAGGCGGTGGTGCCTTGTGACGCTTCACCTGACCTACGTCGGGCCGCGGTTCATCGTCACGGTTGGTGACCGACGCCTGACCGTGTCGAATGACGGCACGATTACCGAGTTCGACGCGTACGCGAACAAGTCAGTCGTGGTGCTGGGCATCGGCTGTGCCGTCGTCGTCTCATACACGGGTCTGGCTCACATCGATGGGGCGTCGACGGCAAACTGGATTGCCGAGCAGGTCATGGCTCGGAAGCTGCCCGAGTCGAGGCTCCTGGGCGAGGGCAACCCGATTGAGTTCGCTCCGCAGGAGGTACCGCACCTGGGCGAGATCATCGCTCGGCTTTGCCGTGCCCTGGAGCGGGACCTTCCGCGCCAGCAGGTTCGTGATAGGCAGGTTGAGGTGTCGATCGCTGGCTACGTCTCGAAGCGTCGTTGGCGCGTCGCCCCGTCTGACCCGCGGAACAGCCGACCGATTTTCCTCTCCCTCAAACACAGGGGCGAGCGGCGTCGGAAGACCAAAGTGCAGACGTTCCCCAAGATGTGGGGGGAACCTTCAAGGTTCAAGATCTACCGGATCGGGACCAGAGTTCCGGACAGTATCCAAGACGAACTGGCGGAGGCACTGTGTGCGTCGGACGGACAGACTCTCGATGCTGTCGAGACCCTGCTCGTCGAGGCCGTCAGGAAGACCTCGCGTGTCTGTTCAACAGTGGGCACCGACTGCATGACCATCCATCTCGTCCCGGTCGACCGGCGCATGCACATCATGTTCGATCGGGATCCGAGCAGGACCGTGGCCGCGTTCACGCCGGTAATCGCCGGTGCTGATCTCCTGGCGCCGCCAGCCATCATGCGAGGTTCAACGTTCCCTCAGCTTGCCAGCGGGGCATGGTCGATAGGCCTCGGAGTCCATCCTCCGCTGCCGACGCCCCTTAGGCACTTGAATGGGCCGCCGATCCCAGTTTTCGAGATGGGGGCCCATCCACAAAAACCGTTCATGTCCTAGATGTGGGGCCTACCCGAGCGTGCGGTGGATCGAGCCAAGGGTCTATGGGGACCCGAGGGGTTCATGAGGCGGCACCCCTGGACGGGATGCCCGCATCCAAGAGGCGGCCGACGTGCATGAGGTGACCCCCCTTGGCCGGGGATACCTCTGGTGCGCGGCGACAGCGGCTATGCATGGGGGTCGGCGGTATCCATGGGGCCTTCTCGATGCAGGGTCGCTTCACGATATCCCGTCGCCCGTAAAGCATGGCTCCACTGTGTAGGACAATCCGCAGCACGAGGAGGATCCCGCCATGACCGCTGCAGCCGCCACGACGCCCGCACCCCGTCGGCGCTCGCAGCAGCCCGCGTCGCTCACCGCGAGTGGGCGTCCTCTGCGCCTTCTCCAGGATGCTCCGGCCGGTCGTCGCCCGGTTGAGCTCCGTCCCGAGGCAAGGCGAATGCTCGCGGAGTACGGCGCGCGACTTCACTCCGAACCTCGCGCATGAGGGGGCAGAGGGGGCGTTGGGGGCGCCAGTCCCTACCTCTTCTCTATTAGTCCGTCCCGCACAGGGGCGGGATTAATAGAGAAGAGGTTGAGGAACGCGCCCCCCCTTGCCCCCTACGGCCGGTCCGCGCGGATCGTGATGCCCCGGAAGCCCCGGATGCCCCGCCGCTTCGACTCGCTCAGCGCGTCGACCTGCCTTAGCCGGGCGTAGAACTCGCGCTTGCTGAGGGGCCGGCCGCCGCCGCCCGACTCGACGTAGATGCGGAACGACTCGTAGAGCACACGCTGGTCGGTCCACTCGTCGTCCGCGAGCGACGCCTCGTCCCGCAGCCACCCATGCCCCGTCGTGACGAACTCCAGCCCGACGCGGACCGTCCCGGGGTCCGGGTCCGGGTCGTGGCCGAGCCCCAGGGGAAGCCGCATGTCGCCCTCGTGGACGAGGAGGTCGGTGAGGGGCGCTCGCGGGCCGGTCAACGGCGGGCTGAACCGGCTCTCGGCGCGCCGGCGCAGCAGCGTCACGGTCTCCGCGACCGGTCGCCGCCCGGCGCGCCGGGCGGCGGCGTCGTTCGCGCGATGGATGCTGCCCCGGGCACGGACGACGTCCCGCAGGAACTCTCCGAGAGCCCCGGGAGCCGCGGTCTGGGCGAGGTGCGCGCCGACGGTCCGGACGTCCCAGCCGGCGCACAGGCTCGGCGCGGCGAGCTGCGACTCGTCCAACGCCTCGAGCAGGTCCGCGACGGCGCGGCGTCGCTCGGCGGTCGCGGCGAACACGTGCGCCAGTGCGGATCCGTCCAACGCCGGTCCTTCCAGGTGGGGCCGAGAACGGGGGTCGAGAACGGGGGCCGAGAACGGGGGTCGAGAAGAGCATGCCAGGTCTGCCGGGAGTGCGGACCGTCGGACGGCGCCGGGGCGGCGGTCGTCAGGCGGAAGGCACCTCGACGCTGATGTTGGCACGCTCGGTGCCCGGCGGGTCGCCGAGCACCGCCCAGAAGTCGGTGTCGCGCATCCAGGCCGGGATGCCCGCCGGGAGGTCGCGGCTCGGGACGGCGGGCAGCTCGTCCGGCGTGAAGTCGGCGCCGTAGGGGATCAGCGGTCGCACCTCGTCGGGCGCCTGGACCCTCGTGTGCAGCCGTTCCAGCGCGACGTTCCAGTTGTCGAGCAGGTCCTTGCGGCTGATGGGTCCGCCGGGCTTGTCGGCCGTCGGGTGCAGGGCCCGCTGGTGGAACACGGACACCCCGGCTCCCTCGGGGGAGGTCACGAACGTGCGCCAGGCCTCGAAGGCGGGGGTGCCGAAGGTCACGACCGCCTCGATGCGGCCGGGCGCGAGCGCCGCCGCGAACCACCGGTGGCGGTAGGCGACGACCTCCGGGTCGTTCAGGTGCGGCAGCGCCATCGACTGGTTGTAGATGCCGTACAGGAACGCGTTGACCATGAGGTAGCTGGACGTGAACCCGAGCTTCTCGACGAAGCCCTGCACCCGCCGTCCCGCCTGTCCCGACAGGATGCGCCGGGTGAACGCCTCGGTCTGCGCCGGGTCCTGCCCGACGACGAGCAGCCGGGCGGCGCCGTTCGCCCGTCCGCGGTAGAACACCGGCCCCCACAGCGACCGGAAGCCGTCCGTGCCGCGGAACACCGTGTCGTCCGGGTAGGTGCGGCACAGGGTCCGGAACCGGCCGGTCGGCCCGGTGTCGAACGGATCGGTGATCATGGCGCCTCCCTCACCGACAGGGAGCGCCCAGGGCGCGCGACACGCACGCCCGCCACCGGGTGAAGTCGGTGCCCGCGGCCGGTGGGTCACCGCTGACCGTGGCGACAATGAGGCGACAGTCCCGGTGCGGGCGCCCGCCCGCCGGGGTCGACAGCAGGGGGACGGCCATGGCGCAGCTGGTCATCACCGGGAACGTCGCGACGATGGCGCAGGGGGCGTCGGAGCCCCCGTCGCGCGGGCGGGTCTGGATCGACGGCGACACGGTCGTCGACGTCACGACCGGTCGCCGGCGGGTCGCCGGCTTCGCCCGCGCCACCGAGGTCGACGTCGGCGACGCGTCCGTGCTGCCGGGCTTCGTGGACATGCACAACCACCTGGCCTACAACGCGCTGCCGCTGTGGGCCGAGCCCGGCCGCACCGAGCCCTGGTTGCACAACAAGCACTGGCCGGACGCCGACACCTACACCGAGTCGATCACCGAGCCCGCCTGGGTGTACGCGAAGGCCTGTCCCGAGGCGTTGCTCGCGTACGTGCAGGTGCGCGCGATGGCCGGGGGAGCGACCGCGGCGCAGGGCTGGCCCACCGCCAACCGCGGGTATCGCACCGTGATGCGCAACGTCGACGCCGAGGACGTCGGCACCGGTCGGGACGACCTGATCTACACCTCGGTGGTCACCAAGACGGGCGAGGCGCTCACCACCGCCGTCCGGCGCATGACCGCCGGCTCCGGGTTCATCTACCACTGCGCGGAGGGGCGTCGCGGCTCCCGGGTCCTGGCCGACTACACGGACCTCGACCGCGCCGACGGGCTGCTCCCCACGCTGCTGGCCGTGCACGCCTGCGCGGTGGACGCCGACGGGTGGGCCCGGTGGGACCCCGCCGAGGCGGGCGGCGTCGTCTGGTCGCCGCTGTCCAACCTGCTGCTCTACGCGGAGACGACCCTCGTGGACGACGCCCGCGCCCGCGGCGTCACCGTGTGCCTGGGCAGCGACTGGGGCCCGTCGGGCACGAAGAACCTCCTCGGCGAGATGAAGGTGGCCCGCATCGCCGCCGACCGTCTCGGCTACGACCTCACGGACGCGCAGATCGTCGAGATGGTCACCAGCAACCCCGGCACGCTCCTCGAGCGGTGCTGGCACCGTCCCGTCGGCCGCCTCGTCCCGGGGGCGCTCGCGGACGTCACCGTCGTGCGGGGCCGCGGGCGCGGGGACGCCTGGACGCGCGTCGTCGCCGCCCGCGAGCGGGACGTCGCCCTCGTCGTCGTCGGCGGCGTCCCCCGCTACGGGGACTCGGGCCTCATGACGGCGGCCGCGGCGCCGCCCGCCTTCACCGCCACGGTGGGGGGCCGACGGCGCCGGGTCGCGCTGCCCGACCCGGCCGACCCGCAGCGCGCCTGGTCGTGGCGCGCGGTCCTGGACAGGCTGCGGGAGGTGCAGCAGGACCCCCAGCAGGCCATCGCGACCGCCCAGGCGCGCGCCTCCGCCGGGCCCCGCTTCGCGCCGGACGCCGAGCTCGAGCTCTTCCTCGACATGCCCGACACCCGCCGCACGGGTCGCGCCGGTCCGCCCAAGGACCCGGGCACGGTGCGGATCCCGCCGGTGCCGGCGCTGGAGCACGACGCGGCGTACTTCGACCTCCTCGACGCCGCGCCGATCCCGGACGGCGTCCTCGCCCCGCTGCGCGCGAGGTTCGGGTCGTGACGCCGCCGCCGAGCCCGGCCGCCCTCCGCGCGCGCGCCGGCAGCCGCCTCGACGACGTCGTGCCGTCCCGGGCCGAACCCGGGCCGGAGCCGGTGACGCTCACGGCGACGCAGCAGCACGACCTGGTCGACCTCTGGACCACGCTGCTCACCGACGTCTACGTGCACTACGGGCAGAAGCGGGCGCTCTACGGCTACGACCCGCTGCGGGCGCTCGCGGCCCTGCGCCGGGAGATCCCCCTGCTCGACGGCGCCGGGTTCCTGCGAGCGCTCACCAGGGTGGTCAACCGGCTGCGCGACCAGCACACGCAGCTGTTCGTGGGTGTGCCCGGGGCCGACCCGTACGTCGCCGCGCTGCCGTTCCTGGTGGAGTCGTCCGGCCCGTACACGTCGCCCACGTTCCTGGTCACGAAGACGACGGACGAGGTGCCCGACCCGGCGTTCGCCCCCGGGGTCCGGCTCACCACCTGGAACGCGGTGCCCTTCACCCGCGCGGTCGACCTGTTCGCCGACACCCTCACCGGGGGACGGCCGGACGCCCGCCGGGCGCGGGCCCTCGAGACGCTCACCCAGCGGCCGCTCGCCTTCCTGCCGCCGCCGGACGAGCTGTGGGTCGACGTCGGCTTCCGGAGGCCCGAGGACCCGGCGGGAGACCCCGACCGCACCGCCAGGTTCGAGTGGCGCGCCATCCGCCCGGGGGCCGCCGCGACCGCCGACGACCGGGTCGCGACCCGGACGCGCCGCGGGATCGACGTCGTCGGCGAGACCGCCCGCCGCGCTCGCAAGCTGCTCTTCGCCACCGACCTGTGGGAGGGCGACCGGCGGGGCGTGCAGCCCCGGGCGAAGGGCTCCGGGTGGCTGCGCACCAGCATCGCGGACGCCCTCGCCGCCCGGCCGGTGACGACGTCGCACGGCACGTTCGGCTACCTGCGGATCTGGACGTTCGACGTGCGCCATCCCGGCCGGTTCGTCGACGAGGTCGCCCGGCTGCTGCGCCGGCTGCCGCAGAACGGGCTCGTCGTCGACCTCCGCTCCAACCCTGGCGGCGTCGTCGACGCGGCCGAGCGGCTGTTCCAGCTCTTCACCGACGAGCGGGTCGAGCCGGCGCGGTTCGCGTGCCGCGCGACGCCGGCGATGGCTGACCTCGCCGAGGCCGACGGCAACGGGGCCGACCTCGCCGACTGGGCGGGCTCCCTGCGCGCCGCCCTCGACCTCGGCGAGGAGTTCTCGCAGCACCTGCCCCTCGCGGACCCCGACCTGTGCAACGGTGCCGCGCGGGCGTACCGGGGTCCGGTCGTCGCCGTCGTCGACGCCAACACGTACTCCTGCGGCGACCTCTTCGCGGCGGGCCTGGTGGACCACGGCATCGGCCGGGTGGTCGCCGTGGGTGCGGCGACCGGCGGGGGCGGCGCGAACGTCTGGAGCGGCGACGACGTCCAGTACGCCTACCACGCGGCCCACCGCGCGCTCCCGCCGTTGCCGCCAGGGATCGGCTTCGCGCTCGCCGTGCGGCGCATGGTCCGGTCCGGCACCTCCGCGGGCCTCGCGATCGAGGACGTCGGGGTGGCGGGCGAGGAGCGCTACGACATGACCGAGCGCGACGTCGTGGACGGGAACCTCGACCTCCTCGAGCACTGCACCGCGCTCCTGGCCTCCGCGTAGCCGCGCCAGCCCGCCGGTGCCGCGCGACCCCCGGCCGCGACGTCAGGACGCCGGGACCGCCGTGGTGAACAGGCCGCGGTGCACGATCTCCCGGGCCTGGGTGCCGCGGGCGCCGCCACGGTCCCGCCGTTCGAGGGCGAGCGCGGACATGGCCATCGGCAGGGCGAGCATGAGGTGCTGCGTCGTCACGCCGGGGTGCACGACGCCGGCCGCGAGGCCACGCGCGAGCAGCGGCGCGAAGGCCGCCGCGGTGCGCCGCGCGAGGTCGGCGAGGGCGGGGGAGTCGCTGAGGGCGACGAGCGCGAACGACGGTGCGGCGACCTGGACGTCCAGCGCGTGATGGAGCAGCGTGACCACGCCGTCGTCCGCGTCGCCCAGGGCGGTGGCGAGCGTCTCCAGGTCGGCGACGTTCTGCTCGAGCACGGCCGACGCCAGCGCCTCGCGGCTGGGGAAGTGCCGGTGCAGGGTGGTGCGGCTGACGCCCGCGGCGGCCGCGACCCGCTCGAGCGGGACGTCGGGGCCCTCGGCCGCGAGCACGCGGCGGGCCGCCGCGAGCAGCAGGTCGCGGTTGCGCGCGGCGTCGCGACGGACGGGTTCGGCCATGGCGCCGAGGGTACCGACGTACCGACACGGCGTCAGAGGCGGACGCGAAACGTACGTTGATGTACGTTTCGTGGGTGCAGGGCTGTCGCCCTGGCGAACCGTTCTCCTGACGAAAGGCCCTCCGTGACCGACACGACGACGCCTGCCGACCGCATCGCCGCCCTCGACCCCGACGCCCTGCGCGAGCGGTACCGGCACGAGCGCGACCGCCGGCTGCGCCCCGACGGGAGCGCCCAGTACCGGCGGGCGGCGGGGGAGTTCGGCTACTACGCGAAGGACCCGTACACCGAGCGCACGGAGCGCGCCCCGCTGACCGACCGGGTGGAGGTGCTGGTCGTCGGTGGCGGGTTCGGCGGCCTGCTCACGGGCGCCCGGCTGCGCGAGGCGGGCTTCGGGTCGATCCGGATGATGGACGAGGCCGGCGACTTCGGCGGCACCTGGTACTGGAACCGCTACCCGGGGATCCACTGCGACATCGAGGCGTCGGTGTACATGCCGCTGCTGGAGGAGACGGGGTACCTCCCGACGATGCGCTACGCGCCCGGGGAGGAGATCCGGCGGCACGCGGTGCGGATCGCCGAGCAGTACGGCCTGTACCGCGACGCCGTCTTCCAGACCCGGGTCACGGAGCTCACCTGGGACGAGGACGGCGCCGAGTGGCTGGTGCGCACCGACCGGGGCGACGCGATGCGCGCCCGGTACGTGGTGGTCTCCTCGGGCACGCTGACCCAGCCGAAGCTTCCCGGCATCCCCGGGATCGAGGACTTCCGCGGGCACACGTTCCACACCAGCCGGTGGGACTACGGCTACACCGGCGGCAGCGCCGAGGGCGGGATGACCGGGCTCGCGGACAAGCGCGTGGCCGTGGTCGGCACCGGGGCCACGGGGCTCCAGGTGATCCCGCACGTGGCCCGCGACGCGGCGCACCTGTACGTCATGCAGCGCACGCCGTCGTCGGTGGACGTGCGCGACAACCGGCCCACCGACCCCGCGTGGGCCGCCTCGCTGCGGCCGGGCTGGCAGCGCGAGCGGATGGAGAACTTCCTCGCGATCCTCTCGGGCGAGGATGTCGCCGAGGACCTGGTCGGCGACGGCTGGACGTCCACCGCGCGGCTCCAGCGGCAGATGATCACCGGTGCCGTCGACACGACCCTCGACCCCGCCGAGCGGGAGCGGCGCGACGAGCTCGCCGACTTCGCGAAGATGAACCTGATCCGGGCGCGCGTGGACGAGGTGGTCGCCGACCCGGCCACGGCCGAGGCGCTCAAGCCCTGGTACCGGTACATGTGCAAGCGCCCGGGCTTCAGCGACCAGTACCTCCAGGCCTTCAACCGGGACGACGTCACCCTGGTCGACACCGCCGACCACGGCGGCATCACGCGCATGACCGAGACGTCCGTCGTCGTGGGGGACGCGGAGTACGAGGTCGACTGCGTGATCTTCGCGACCGGGTTCGAGGTCGGCGTCTCCGGCGTCGTCTCGGGCACGATGCCCGTGCACGGGCGCGGCGGGACCTCGCTGCTCGAGGCCTGGAGGCGCGGGCCGCGCACCCTGCACGGCTTCTTCTCCCACGGCTTCCCGAACCTGTTCCACCTCGGGGCGATGCAGAACGCGAACTCGGTGAACTTCGTGCACATCCTCACCGAGCAGGCCGAGCATCTCGCCGCCGTCCTCGCCCGCGCGGCCAAGACCGGCGCGCGGTACGTCGAGCCGACGGCGGAGGCCGAGCAGGCGTGGTGCGACACGATCCTCGACGTCGCGGTCGACAACTCGTCCTTCCTCGCCGAGTGCACCCCCGGCTACTACAACGGCGAGGGCACGCGGCGCGCGACCCCGACGTCGTACAGCCCCGGCCCCGTCGCGTTCCACCGCCTGCTGGCCGAGTGGCGCGAGGGCGACATGCGCGACGTCCTCGTGCCGCCCGTCGACGAGCTCGCGGTGTGAGCGCGGGTAACCTCGTCTCGTCCCCACCCACCGGCCCGAGGAGCGACGACCCCGGTGAGACGTTCGTCCCCGAGCATCTCGGACGTGGCGCGCGCCGCCGGTGTGTCGATGGGCACGGTGTCGAACGTCCTCAACGGCACGGTGCGCGTCACGCCCGCGACCCGCGCCCGGGTCGAGGCGGCGATCCAGGAGCTCGGGTTCGTCCGCAACGGCGTCGCGCGCTCGCTGGCGGCCGGGCGGAGCTCGACGCTCGGCTTCGTGATCATCGACCTCGCGAACTCCTACTTCCTGGACATCGCGCGGGGCGCCGAGGAGGAGGCCGGCCGGGCGGGCCTGAGCCTGCTGCTGGCGAACTCCGACATGTCGGAGGAGAAGCAGCGCACGTACGTCGACCTGTTCGTCGAGGACCGCGTGGCGGGCATCCTCGTCGCGGCGAACCACGGCTCGACGCAGGACCTGCACCGCTCGGCCCCGGGCGTCCCGCTCGTCGTCGTCGACGCGCCGGGCGACCACTCGGACGTCTGCTCGGTGGTGCCGGACAACGAGCTGGGCGGGTACCTGGCCGCGACGCACCTCGTCGAGCAGGGGCGCCGGCGGCTGCTGTTCGCCGGCACGACCGAGCTCGTGCCGGTCCGGGACCGTCTGCTGGGGGTCGAGCGCGCCGTCGCCGAGCACCCGGGCGTGGTGCTCGAGGTGGAGCAGACGGGGAACGTCCAGGTCGAGGACGGCCGGCGGGTGGGCGACGACCTCGTGCTGCGCGACCCGCGCGAGCGCCCCGACGCCGTCGTCGCCGCGGCGGACCTGCTCGCCGTGGGCGTGCTGCAGTCGCTGCTGCTGTCGTCCTCGCTGCGGGTGCCTGACGACGTCGCGATCATCGGCTACGACGACAACCGCGCCGCGTGGGACTCCGCCGTCCCGCTGTCGACCGTCCGGCAGCCGGGGGAGGCCGTCGGCCGGGAGGCGGTGAAGCTCCTGCTGGAGGAGCTGGTGACGGGCGCCGAGGCCCACCGGCACCGGCTCGTGACGTGCGAGCCGCAGCTCGTGGTGCGCGCGAGCACGGCCGGGCCAGGCTGACCGCCGCGGGGCAGTCG
Source organism: Isoptericola sp. NPDC056578 (assembly GCF_042793275.1). Classification (NCBI taxonomy): domain Bacteria; kingdom Bacillati; phylum Actinomycetota; class Actinomycetes; order Micrococcales; family Promicromonosporaceae; genus Isoptericola; species Isoptericola sp. NPDC056578. The sequence goes on along the minus strand of NZ_JBHTVC010000002.1, from coordinate 119,745 downwards.
TCGGGCCAGTCGTCGGGTCAGTCGTCGCGGGTGGTGCGCAGGGTCAGCCGCTCCGCCCGAGCCGCGCCCCAGAAGTTGTGGAAGATCTCCTCGGGGCTGAGCAGGGAGTCGCGGCGCTCGACCGGCTCGTCGGCGCCGGCGATCGCCTTGACCTCCTCGTGGATACGTTCCATCGAGCTGTCGAGCGACGCGGCGACGTCCGCGGCGAGCTTGAGGGAGTCGGTGAGGTGGCGCGGCACGTCCCGCTCGTACTTGTAGTAGATCTTGTGCTCCAGGCTGGCCCAGAAGTCCATGGCGATGGTGCGCAGCTGGATCTCGACGATCACGTGCTCCACGCGGTCGGAGAGGTAGACCGGCACCTGCACGATGAGGTGCAGCGACTTGTACCCGTTCGCCTTGGGGTGCGCGATGTAGTCCCGCTCCTCCAGGACGGTGAGGTCGGCCTGGTTCGTGAGCATGTCCCGCACCTTGTAGAGGTCCGAGACGAAGCTGCACGTGACGCGCACGCCGGCGACGTCGAACATCTGCTCGCGCACGCCCTCGGGAGTCAGCGGGATGCCCTTGCGGCGGCACTTGGCGACGATCGACTCGAGCGACTTGAGGCGCGAGCCCACGTGCTCGACGGGGTTGTAGTTCTGCATGTGCCGGAACTCGTCGCGCAGGATCGAGATCTTGGTCATGACCTCGTCGATCCCGAACTTGTACGTCAGCACCAGGCGTCGGAGGTCGTCCACGAGCGCCCTGATCTCGGCGGCGTCGGGGGAGCGGTGCTCCGCGTCGTGTGCGGCGTGCTGCCCTGGGTCGTGCCTCGCGTCCTGGCTCACGCGTCCCACGGTAGACGGGATTCCTGCGTGACCGAGTATCCGATAAATCCGGTCGGATCTGTTCAGTATCCGAGACGTGCGGGGGGAACCGTTGACACCCCCCTGTCGGGCACCTACGTTCCTGCGCACCGGGTCGGACGACCGCGGCGCCGTGAGGCGGCGCGTCCGGCCGTCCCGGGTGGTCACGAGCTCCGACGCGAAGCCCCGGCTGGTCGGACGGCAACCCCCAGCGCGGGTGGGTGCCCCGGGTGAGGACCAGGCCGGCCGTCGCCGACGGCACGGCAACACGCGAACCCCGCCCCGGCGGGGAGCAGGAGAGGACGAGCATGCACCGCGACGCGATCAGCACGCGCCCCCTGTCGTCCCGGACCCGGCACGTGCCGTCCGCCTCGCCGATGTCCATGCCGACGGCCATGTCGATGTCCATGTCGACGTCCGTGTCGATGTCCGTGCCGATGTCCACCCCGGCGTGGTGTCGACGCCGCTGATCGCGGCCTGAGCGTCCGCCGCCCCGCGGCGGACGCCCCTCCTCGACGGCCCGGCTCCTGCCGGGCCCGGCCGCAGACGGCCCCCGCCCGCCGCTCCCGGCGGGCCTTCCTCCCCTGCCCTCCCGGCGGCGGTGCGCACCCGTGGGTCCACGACCCGCGCCCGAGCGCGCCCGCCCGCCGCGCCCCGATCGGAGCCGACGTGCCGTACTCCCCGACCACCACGCCCGCGCTGCCCACCACGCCCGGCACCGCCCCGTCCCCCCTCGTCGTCGGTGTGGACCTCACGGCGGCCGGCGCCCGCCCCGGCGTCCACCGGGCGCGCGGCATCGTGCAGCCCCGGTCGTTCGACGGCGAGCGCTTCGTCCAGCTCGTGCGCACCGCCGACGACGGTGGCCTCGACCTCGTCACCCTCGACGAGGGCTTCCTGCTGCACCCGGGGCGGCGGCAGGTGACCGGGCGGCTCGACGCCGCCGTCGCCGCCGCGCGGGTGGCGCCGCACACGAGGCGCGCCGGGCTGGTCGCCGCCGTCGACACCGCGCACGTGGACCCGGCGCACGTCGCCCAGGCCGTCGCCCGCGTCGACCAGGCGAGCTCCGGCCGGGCCGGGTGGCAGGTCGGCCTCCCCGCCGGCGCCGTCGTGCAGGACGACGCCTGGGCGGCGCAGGCCCGCGGCGTCGCCGCGCAGGTCGTGCGGCACTGGGACGGGCTCGCGACCGGGGCCGCGGGTGACGCCGCCGGCGCCGTCGCCGTGGACGACGAAGGACGGTTCCGCGTGGACCACGACGGCATCCGGTTCGCGGTGCGCCGGCACCGTCCGGCCGAGGGCCAGGCCGCCGATGCCCACCGTGGGGGCGGGACGCGGCAGGGCCGGCCGCCCGTCGTCGTCTCCGTCCGGAGCGAGGCCGCGATCGACCTCGCCGCCCGGACGGCGGACGTCGCCCGCGTGGCCGCCACCGCGCCGGCGCGCGCCATCCACCTGCGCACCCGGCTGCGCGACGCGGCCGAGGCCGCCGGTCGCGACCCCGACACGCTGCGCGTGCTCACCGAGGCCTACGTCGTGCTGGCCGAGGACCGGGCCAGCGCGCAGGCGCGGCTCGAGCTGGTCGAGGCCCTGGAGGGCCCGGAGATCTCCGGCGGGCTGCTGGTGGTGGCGGGGACCCCCGACGACCTCGCCGAGACCATCGTCGACTGGCGGGACGCCGGCGCGTCCGACGGGTTCCTGCTGCGGCCCTCGTCCCTCGGCCCCGACCTGGACGCCCTCGTCGACGGCGTGCTCCCGCGGCTCGTGCGCGACGGCGTGCGGGCGGTGGCGTCCCCGGCGCCGCGCACGCTCCGCGCGACGCTCGGGCTGCCCGACGTCGACCCGGCCGCCACGGCCGTCGCCGCCCCCGCTCCCGCGCACTCCCGGCCGCGGGCCCGCGCGGGCCGCACCGCCGACCCCCGGCTGGTGCGCGCGTGACCGCCCGACCCGACGCGCGCCGCGTCGCCCCCGCCGCCCGCGTCGTCGGAGCCCACCGCGACGCTGCTCGTCCTCTCGTGACCGGAGGTCCCCGATGACCGTCACCGACGCACCGCGCGTCCGCCTCTCCGACCCTGCCGCCGACCCTGCCGCCGACCCCGCCGCCGACCCCGCCGCGGAGCGGCGCGCGCGCCGGCGGGCCGACCGCGAGCGAGACCTCGCCGCGCCCCACGGCTGGCTGAGCCTGGCCGCCTACCACTGGCTGCCGTCGCGACCGGAGCCGCTGCCCGGCGTGCCCGGGCTGTGGCTGGCGGACGACGCCGGCGCGCACCTGCGTCCGGGGGAGGCGGACGGCCCCCGGGTGCAGGGCCCCGAGGTCGCGGACGGCGCGTACGACGGCGACGTCCCCGAGGGCGGCAGCGTCGTCCTGGGCACGTTCCTGCCCGCCGGGCGCGAGCCCGTCGACGGTGCAGGCGGTGCCGACGGCGCCCGGCAGGACGCCGACGGGGTCGCGGCGGGCGAGACGGCCGCGGTGGCGATCGAGCTGGTGCGGCGCACCGGCCGCCTCGCGATCCGGCTGCGCGACCCGCACGCCCGCACCCGCCTCGACTTCGCCGGGGTGCCGGCCTTCGACCACGACCCGTCGTGGCAGGTGGAGGCGCCCGTCCGGCTCTACGAGACTCCGCGCGACCTGGTGGTCGGTGCCGCCCGCCCCGGCCTGGTGCACCGGCTGCAGGCGGTCGGCGAGCTGGACCTGACCCGTGGCGACCGGACCGTCACCCTCGTGCTCACCGGAGGGCCGGGCGGCGCGCCGACGCTGCTGTTCAGCGACGAGGCCCCCGGCGTCGCGCCCTGGCGGGTGGCGCGCCCCGAGCTCTCCGGGTCCCTGACCCCGGGCGGCGCGGGCGTGGCACGGCTCGACCTGAACGACGCCGTCAACCTCCCGTACGCCTTCAGCGACCACGGCACGTGCCCTGCCCCGCCGCCGGGGAACCACGTCCCGTTCGCCGTCACCGCGGGGGAGAGGGCGCCGCGATGACCGCCGTCAGGACCGCGGGCGCACCCGCCCCGGCGCTCCCGTCGCCCGCGCCGGACGCCGGGGACTCCCCGTACTCGCACCTGCGCATCGTCCCCGCCCGCCACCCCGGCCGGTGGGTCGCGACCGCCGGCGTGGCCGTGCTGCTCGCGATGGTCGTCAGCTCGCTGCTCACCAACGACCGGTGGGAGTGGGACGTCGTGGCGCAGTACCTCACCTGGCCCTCGATCCTGTCCGGCGCCTGGGCGACCATCCGGCTCACGGCCGCGGCGTCGGTGGTCGGGTTCGCGCTGGGCACGGTGCTGGCGCTCATGCGCCTGTCGCGCTCGCCCCTGCTCGTCGGGGTGTCGTGGGCGTACACGTGGGTGTTCCGGTCCGTGCCGCTGCTGCTGCAGCTGCTGCTCTGGTACAACCTCGCCTACCTGTACCCGCACCTGAGCCTCGGCGTCCCCTTCGGGCCGGAGTTCCTCTGGTTCGACACCCTCGGCGTCATCGACAAGTTCGGCGCCGCCATCCTGGGCCTGGGGCTCTCGCAGGCCGCGTACTCCGCCGAGATCGTGCGCGCCGGCATCCTCAGCGTCGACCAGGGGCAGCAGGAGGCCGCCGCCTCGCTCGGCATCCCGCGCCGCCGCCAGGTGACCCGCATCGTGCTGCCGCAGGCGATGCGCTCGATCGTCCCGACGGCGGTGAACGAGGTGATCGGGCTGCTCAAGGGCACCTCGATCGTCTACGTCCTGGCGTACGGCGAGCTGTTCTACATCGCGTCCGTCATCTACGGCCGCAACGGCAAGGTCGTGCCGCTCCTCATCGTCGCGGCGATCTGGTACCTGGTCCTCACCACGCTGATCACGATCGTCCAGTACTACGTGGAGCGGCACTACGCGAAGGGCGCCGTGCGCACCCTGCCGCCCACCCCGCTGCAGCGGCTGCGCTGGTCGTCCGCCGTGACCGCGGCCCGTCTGACCGGTCGTCCGGTGCCCCCGCACGTGCCGCCGGCGTTCGCGGCCCGCGCGCGGGTCGGCGTCCTCACCCGCACCGCCCGCACCTCGGGAGGCCCCGCATGACCGCCACCACGACCCGCACCACGACCCGCACGACGACCCGCACGACGGGGCCCACGACGGCGCCGGACAATGCTGCGGGACGCGTCGAGGTGCACGGCCTCCACAAGAGCTTCGGCACCCTCGAGGTGCTCCGGGACGTGGACCTCACCTTCGAGCCGGGCACCGTGACCGTCGTCCTCGGGCCGTCGGGCTCGGGCAAGTCCACGCTGCTGCGCGCGATCAACCACCTCGAGAAGGTCGACGCCGGCTTCGTCACGGTGGACGGCGACCTCGTCGGCTACCGCCGTCGGCACGCGCGACGCGGTGGCCGCCGGGGCGAGGTGCTGCAGGAGCTCAAGGAGCGGGAGATCCTCGGGCAGCGCACCCGGATCGGGTTCGTCTTCCAGAGCTTCAACCTGTTCCCGCACCTCACCGTGCTGGAGAACGTCGTCGAGGCGCCGCTGTCGGCGCAGCGCCGCCCCCGTGCCGAGGTGGAGGCCGAGGCGCGCGAGCTCCTCGCCCGCGTCGGGCTCGCCGACAAGGCGGACGCGCGGCCCCGCCAGCTGTCCGGCGGACAGCAGCAGCGCGTCGCGATCGCCCGCGCCCTCGCGCTGCGGCCCCGCGTGCTCCTCTTCGACGAACCCACGTCCGCCCTCGACCCCGAGCTGGTCGGCGAGGTGCTCGAGGTCATCAAGGACGTGGCGAGCACCGGCACCACCCTCGTCGTCGTCACCCACGAGATCGGCTTCGCCCGCGAGGTCGCCGACAACGTCGTCTTCATGGACGGCGGCGTCGTCGTCGAGCAGGGGCCGCCCGACCAGCTGCTCTCCCGCCCGCGTCACGACCGCACGCGCGCGTTCCTCGACAAGGTCCTCTGACCTCCCCGGCGTCCCCGCGCCCTTCCGGCACCACCTCACCCGCGGCCCCGGCCGCCCACCCGTCCCAGGAGACACCCATGACCGCACCGACCCGTCGAGCCCGCGCGCTCGCCCTGCTCGCCACCGTCCCCCTGCTGGCCCTCACGGCGTGCGCCGGCGTGAGCACCTCCGCGCCCGAGGCCGCCGGCACCGACGACGGCGTCGAGGCGCCCGCCGGCACCAGCTCCGAGGGCGCGGCCGCCGCCGGGCTCGAGGTCAGCACCAGCCCCGACCAGGACCGCATCAGGTCCACCGAGTCGGCCGAGGCCGTCGGCCTGCTGCCCGACGCGTTCGCGGACAAGGACGACTTCGTCGTCGCCGTCAGCGCCGGCGCGGCACCGCCGCTCGGCTTCTTCGCCGACGACGACAAGACCCCGATCGGCAACGAGACCGACATCGCGCAGCTCGTCGCCGACGGCCTCGGCAAGGACCTCCGCCTCGAGGTCAAGGCCTGGGCCGACTGGCCCCTGGCGCTGCAGTCGGGCGACGTCGACGCCGTCATCTCCAACGTCACCGTGACCGAGGAGCGCAAGGAGACGATCGACTTCTCCTCCTACCGCAACGACGAGCTGGGCTGGCTGACCAAGGCCGGCTCCGACGTCTCCGAGATCACCGAGCGGAAGGACGTCGCGGGCCTGCGGGTGGGCGTCGGCTCGGGCACCAACCAGGAGAAGATCCTGCTCGAGTGGAACGACCAGAACGTGGCCGAGGGTCTCGAGCCCATCGCCGGCGGGCAGCCGGAGTACTACGAGCAGCTCTCCGACGTCCTGCTCGCCCTGAAGTCCGGTCGCCTCGACGTCTACGTCGGCCCCAACGCGTCCCTCGCGTACCAGGCCAAGATCTCGCCCGACGAGCTCGCCGTCGTCGGCACGCTCAACGGCGGCTGGCCCGACACCGCGCAGATCGCCGTCGCCACCAAGAAGGGCAACGACCTCGCGCCCGCCGTCACCGCGGCCCTGCAGCAGGCCTTCGACGACGGCACCTACTCCCAGGTGCTCGAGCGCTGGGGCCTGGAGACCGAGGCCGTCGAGAAGCCCGAGACCAACCCGCCGGGCCTGCCCAAGACGGAGTGACGGCACCGGCCGTCCGCACCGCCCGACCCGTCCCCTGACCCGTCCCCGAATCGAGGAGTGCCCGTGACCGAGAACACCACGCCGTCCGCCGTCGCGGTCCCGCGACCCCCCGGCAGGCCCCGCCCCGCCCGTCCCACGACGCCGCGGGTGGCCGCGGACCTGCGGGAGCTGCGGGCCCGCGCGCGGGTCGCCGCCCGCTACGGTGTGCGACCCGAGGACGCGGACGACGCCGCGCCCGGCGTCGCCTCGGCCCTCACGAGGGCGCTCGCCACGTCGCACGGCGCGGCGCACCCCGGTGCGCCGGCCGGCGGCCCGGCGGCCCTCGACGTCCAGCTGGGTCATCGCTCCGTCCGGGCGTTCCTGCCGGGGCCGCTGGAGCCGTGGGTGCTGCCCACCGTCGTCGCGGCGGCGCAGTCCGCGCCGTCGTCGTCGAACCTGCAGCTGTGGAGCGTCGTCGCGGTCACCGACCGCGACCGCCTCGCGAGGGTGGCCGCGCTCGCCGGGCACCAGGAGCACGTGCGCGACGCGCCGCTGCTGCTCGTGTGGGTGGCCGACGTGGCCCGCGCCCGGGAGCTGGGCGCGCAGGACGGCGTCGAGCTCGAGGCCGCGGGCTACCTCGAGACGACGGTCGTCGCCTTCCTCGACGCCGCGCTCGCCGCGCAGAACGCGGTGGTGGCCGCCGAGTCGCTCGGCCTCGGCACCGTGTACGTCGGCGCGGTCCGGAACCACCCCGAGGACCTCGCCGCCGAGCTCGGCCTGCCGCCCGGGGCGGTCGCCGTCGTCGGGCTGGCCGTCGGGCACCCCGACCCCGACCATGCCCCGCGCGTCAAGCCGCGCCTGCCCCAGGACGCCGTCCTGCACCGCGAGACCTACGACGAAGGGCGAGTCGCGCACGTCGCCGACTACGCGCCGCGCATCGACGCGTTCTACCGCGACGAGCGGCTCGACGGGTCGTGGTCGCAGCGGGTCGTCGACCGGCTGCGCGGCGGCGGCTCGCTCAAGGGCCGCGAGCGCCTGCGCGAGGCCCTCACGGCCCTCGGCCTGCCGTCGCGCTGACCGTCCGCGCGCACCACGCACGACCCGCACGACACCGCTCGACCCGCACGACGCCGCACCACCCGCGACCTGGAGACCACCATGACCGACCCCGCCGCGACCCCGACCAGCAGGGTGCCCCTGTCCGTCCTCGACCTCGCGCTCGTGCCCGAGGGCCGCACCGGGGCGCAGGCGGTGCGCGACGCCGTCGACCTCGCCGTCGACCTCGACCGGCTCGGCTACCGCCGGGTCTGGTACGCCGAGCACCACCTGTCGCCCGGGGTCGGCTCCGCCTCGCCCGCGGTGCTCGCGGCCGCCGTCGCCGCCCGCACCGAGCGCATCCGCGTGGGCTCGGGCGCGGTGCTGCTGAGCACCACGAGCCCCCTCGTCGCCGCCGAGCAGTTCGGCACCGTCGCCGCCCTGCACCCGGGGCGGGTGGACCTCGGCCTGGGCCGGGCGTTCACGCCGCCGCAGGGCGGCCGCGCCACGCGTCCGGCCCCGGCAGCGGCCGCGGCAGGCGGGCCGCGGGTCGTCGACGGGCTGTACGTGCCCCCGGCCCCGCCGACCGCGGGGGACTCCGTGCTGCGCGAGCGGGCGCTCGCCCAGGCCGCGGTGTTGGGGGCCTCGCGCACGCCGGCGAGCTTCCGGGCCGAGGTCGAGCTCGTGCTCGGGCTGCGGGCGGGTACCTACACCGACGACGGCGGGCGCCGGTACGTGTCACCGCCGGTGCAGGACGCCGCCTTCGACCTGTGGGTGCTCGCGTCCTCCGGCGGCGAGAGCGCCCGGGTGGCGGGGGAGCTCGGCCTGCCCCTGGCGGCGAACTACCACGTGAGCCCGTCGAACACCCTCGAGACCGTCGCCGCGTACCGGGCGGCCTTCCGGCCGGGGGTCCTCGCCGAGCCGTACGTCGTCGTCTCCGCGGACGTGCTCGTCGCCGACACCACCGAACGCGCCCGCGAGCTCGCGGCGCCGTTCGCCGACTGGGTGCTCTCCATCCGCCGCGGGACGGACGGCGCGATCGCCTACCCCCGCCCCGCCGACGCCACGCCCTGGGCGGAGCGACCCGAGGCGGAGCGCGCGGTGGTCGCCGACCGGGTGGACACGCGCGTCGTCGGCGACCCGGCGACCGCCGTGGACCGCCTGGAGACGCTGGCCCGCGTCACCGGGGCCGACGAGCTGCTCGTCACCACCGCCACGCACGACCCCGCCGACCGGCAGCGGTCGTTCGCGCTGCTGGCCCAGGCGTGGGGCGCCACCGAGGGCGAGGCGCCCCGCGTGCCCGCCCTGGCCACCTCGCACTGACCTCGTACCGACCACCCTCGAGGAGGACCTCATGACCACGTCCGAGACCACCACGCCCGACCCGACGACCGGCACGACACCCGCGAAGGACGCGGCGACGGCCCCGCCTCCGCAGGACGCCCGCGCGGCCGGCGCCCGCGTCGAGCACGGTGCCCTGCTGGTCGACGTGCGGTCGGCGCGCGGCCGCGCCGCCGCCGGCGACATCCCCGGGGCCACGCTCGTCGACCGCGACGACCTGGACGCCCTCTTCGGCCCGGCCGGCGCGCCCGCGGTCTCGCTCGACACCCCGGTCGTCGTCGTGTGCGGGTCGGTGAACGGCTCCGGGCCGGTCGCCGCCGCTCTGGCGGCCCGCGGCTACACCGACGTCACGCACGTCGACGGCGGGTTCCCCGCCTGGCGCGACGCCGGACTGCCGGCGACCGCCCCGGCGGACGACCCCGCCGCCGGCGCCTGACCGCCCCGCTCGCGCCCGCCGTACCCTGCGAAGGAGACCCCCATGCCCGTCGAGTTCCTCGGCATCGCCACCACGAACGACGCCTCCGAGACGTCGGCCCGCACCACCGCCGCGTTCGACCCCGCCTACCTCGAGCGCATCGTGCGCGCCCACGAGGACAACGGCTGGACCCGCGTGCTGTTCGCCTACGGGTCCTCCGGCCCCGAGCCGGCGGCCCTCGCCGCGCACACCGCCGCGAGGCTGCAGAGCATCGAGCTGCTGCTGGCGCACCGCCCGAACGTCTCGTACCCCACGTACGCCGCGAAGACGTTCGCCACCCTCGACCAGCTCTCCGGCGGACGCCTGTCGGTGCACTTCATCACCGGCGGCAACGACCACGAGCAGGGGCGCGAGGGCGACCGGCTCACCAAGGACGAGCGGTACGCGCGCACCCACGAGTACATCCGGATCGTCAAGCAGGCGTGGACCAGCCCGGAGGCGTTCGACCACCACGGGCAGTTCTACGACTTCGAGGACTTCGTGCTCGACGCGAAGCCGTTCGAGGGCCACGTGCCCACGGTCTCCTTCGGCGGCTCCTCGGACGCCGCGTTCCGGGTCGGCGCGGCCGAGGCCGACATCTACGCCGTCTGGGGCGAGCCGTTGGCGCGCACGAAGGAGCAGATCGACCGCGTGCACGCCGAGGCCGCTGCCGCCGGCCGGGAGACGCCGCCGCGCATCCACGCCGCGTTCCGCCCGATCGTCGCCCCCACCGAGGAGCTCGCGTGGGAGAAGGCGCACCGCGTGCTGGACCGCATCGAGGCACGCAAGGCGGAGCTCGGCGGGCAGCTCTCCCGGCGGCACCCGATCGACCGGCCGGAGAACGCGGGGTCGCAGCGGCTGCTCGAGATCGCCGCCGAGGGCGAGCGGTACGACACCGCGCTGTGGACCGCGACGGCCAAGGCCACCGGCGGGGCCGGCAACTCCAACGCGCTGGTCGGCACGCCCGAGCAGGTCGCCGAGGCGCTGCTCGCGTACTACGACCTGGGCGTGCGGGTCATCTCCGCCCGCGGCTACGACCTGCTCGACGACGCGATCGACTTCGGCCGGTACGTCATCCCGCTGGTGCGCGAGGGCGTCGCCGCGCGCGACCGTGCCGCGGCCGAGACGGCGACGGCCGGCGCCGAGGAGCGCGTCGCCTGATGCGCTTCCAGCTGCTCGACATCGTCTTCAACCCGCCGCATCCCGTCACGGGGGAGACGGTGCCGCCCGCGGACCGGCTGGCGCGCGTCGTCGAGCACGCCGTGCTGGCCGAGGAGCTCGGCTTCGACTCGTTCGCCGTGGGGGAGCGGCACGCCGGCGACGTGCTGTCGTCCGCGCCCACGGTGATCCTCGGCGCCGTCGCCGCCCGGACCGAGCGCATCCTGCTGTCCACCGGCGTCACCGTGCTCTCGCTGCTCGACCCGATCCGGGTGGCCGAGGACCTCGCGACCGTCGACCAGCTCTCCCGCGGGCGGCTGGAGATCGTCATCGGGAAGGGGAACGAGGAGCTGCAGTACCCGCTGCTCGGCCTCGACATCGCCCGGCAGTACGAGTACCTCGAGGAGAACTACGAGCTGCTGCGCCTGCTGCTGTCGGAGGAGGACGTGACGTGGTCCGGCCGCCACCGGCACGCCCTCGAGCACGCCACCACGCTGCCGCGGCCCTACGCGGGGGCGTTCCGCATCTGGCACGGCTCCGCGACGAGCGAGTTCGCCGTCGACCTGGCCGCCCGCTGGGGCGACCCGATCGTCAGCGCCAACGCGCTGCAGCCGCGGGAGAGCTACGGGGTGCTCATCGACCGGTACCGCGAGCGGTACGCGGCGGCCGGGCACGACCCGGCCCAGGGGTTCGTCGGGGCAGGGTCGGGCGGGCTGTTCCTCGCCGACACCACCGAGCAGGCGATCGAGGAGTACCGCCCGCTGTACGAGGGGCAGGTCGCGCGGCTGCGGGCCCGGGGCTACGACCCCGCGACGCACGTGGGCAAGGCCCTCGCCTTCGAGACGATCGAGGACGCGGTGGAGCGCGGGCCCGCGCTGGTCGGCTCGCCGGAGCGGGTGGCGGAGAAGATCCTCGACTACCACGGGACCTTCGGGCACGTGCTGCAGTCGGTGTCGGTGAACCACCTGCTCGAGCCGTCCCACCAGGAGGACGTGCTGCGCCGGTTCGCCGCCGAGGTGGCGCCGCTGGTGCGCGCCGAGGTGTCGACGACGCTCTGGGGTCCCCACGACGCGCGCCGGGCCGCCGGGTTCACCGCGGCGGGGCACCCCGGCGACCGCGTGGCGGCGGTGCCTGCCTAGCTCCGCGATCCGGTCGACGAGGTGTCCGCCATGCGGGTACCCCGTCGACCGGATGGTGGGCGACGAGGAGAATGGCCGCGGACGTCGACCGTGGCGAGGGAGGGAACCATGACCGTGCAGCCGACCCAGCTCGTGGTGCTGGGGGTGCTCGTCCTCGGGACCGTCGTCCTGGGTGCGCTCTGGAAGGCGCGCCAGGGCCGCGTCCGCACGACCCCCGCCCGACGGGACCCCGGCGTGGACTGGGCGGCCCGCGGCGTCCGGCTGGGGGAGCGGGCCACGTTCGTCCAGCTGTCCGCCGAGGTGTGCGCCCCGTGCCGCGCCACCGCCCGCGTGCTGCGCGGCCTCGCCGAGCGCGAGGCCGGCGTCGAGCACCACGAGCTCGACGTCGACGACCACCTCGACCTCGTGCGGGAGCTCGGCGTCCTCAGCACCCCGACGGTGCTGGTGCTCGACGCCACCGGGGCGCAGGCCGCCCGCAGCAGCGGCGGCATGTCGCCCGCCCAGGCGCGCCAGGCGCTGGCCGCCGCCCTCCCGGCACCCGCCGGCGTCGCCTGACCCGAACCGCCCGACCCGCCTGACCCGAACCGAACCGCCTGACCCGACCCGCCGCAGGAGGCGACGATGACCCGCGAGACCACCACCACGCAGGCGCCGGCCGGCATCGACCCGCGGGGGCCGCGCGTGGGCGCCGGGATCACGGCGCTGCTGCTCGCCGTGGTCGTGCTCCTCGGGGCGAGCACCGCCGGCCTCGTGCTGCTCGCCGTCGTGGCGGCCGGGTTCCTCCTGGGCGCCGTGCGCGGCGCGCAGGGCACGGTGCAGGGCTGGCTCTTCAAGACGCTCGTCCGCCCCCGGCTCGCGCCGCCCGCCGAGCTCGAGGACCCGCGGCCGCCGCGGTTCGCCCAGCTCGTCGGCCTGGTCGTCACCGGCGTCGGCGTGGTCCTCGGGCTGGCGGGCGTGCTCGCCGCCGTGCCCTGGGCCGCCGGCCTCGCCTTCGTGGCCGCCGGGCTGAACGCCGTCGTCGGGCTGTGCCTCGGGTGCGAGCTGTACCTGCTGGGCAAGAGGCTGAGCCCCGCGGCGCGCTGAGCGCGGCGGAGACCGCCACCGGCTCCCTCGCCGCCACCGTGTCACCGGCCCCGCCCGTCACCCCGACGGGCGGGGCCGTCGTGCGTCCGGACGCGGCCCGAGGCGCCCGCACCGGTCCGTGATGTGAGACGACCCGCCCGACCCTTGACTCCCGCGGCCGGGAGGGCTTCCCTGCCGCCCAGGTGACGAGCGCCAGCACCCAGGCCCGGCTCGCTGGCCAGCAACCCTTCGACGTGACGGGGTGCTCCGGGAACGACCTGACCCTGCCGCGCCCGCGGCGGGGTAAGCACGGCTCCGGTCGTCCACCGGGTCCCGGCAGCGTGCCGGGGCCGGGACGACCCGCCACGACCACGAGGAACGCCACGCGATGACCACCACCCCTCGCACCCACCGCCGCCGGACCCTCGGGCTGGCCGCGGCCGCCTCGGCCGCCGGCCTCCTGCTGGGCGCCTGCTCGAGCGGCGCCGACGCGACCGGTACCGGCGCGTCGGCCGACGCCGAGCCCGTCGCCGGCGGCGACCTGACGTTCGCCATCACGGTGGACTCGCACTGCATCGACCCGCAGCAGGTCGGCAACAACGACGCGATCGCGGCCGCCCGGCAGACCGTCGCCTCCCTGACCGCCCAGGACCCGGAGTCGGGCGAGATCCTGCCCTGGCTCGCCGAGAGCTGGGAGGTGAACGACGACGCCTCCAGCTACACGTTCCACCTGCGCGACGACGCCACCTTCGCCGACGGCACCCCGATCGACGCCGAGGCCGTCAAGACCAACTTCGACGCCATCGTCGACCTCGGCGCCGTGGCGTCGCTCGGGTCGCAGTACCTGGTCGGCTACGCGGGCACCACCGTGGTGGACGAGAACACCGTGACCGTCGACTTCGACGAGCCCAGCGCGCAGTTCCTCCAGGCCACGTCGACGTTCTCCCTCGGCCTGCTGTCGCCCGGCTCGGCGAAGCTGTCGGCCGAGGACCGCTGCGCCGGCAAGTACGTGGGCTCCGGGCCGTTCGCCGTGCAGACCTACACCCAGGACCAGGAGATCGTCCTGGAGAAGGTCAAGGACTACGCCTGGGGCTCGGAGGCGAACGCGCACACCGGCGAGGCCTACCTCGACACCGTGACCTTCAAGGTCATCCCCGAGGCCGGCGTGCGCACCGGCTCCCTGCAGTCCGGCCAGATCGACGCCACCGCCGCGCTGAACGCCGTCGACCTGCCGCAGTTCGACGGCAACGGGTTCTGGCTGCAGTACCGCGCCAACCCGGGCGTCGTGTTCAACCTCTTCCCGAACGAGTCCAGCCCGCTGGCCGCCGACGAGGCCGTGCGCACCGCGCTCGTCAAGGGGATCGACCGGCAGCAGATCGTGGACACCGTGCTGACGCCGCAGGACCAGCCGGCCACGGGTGTGCTCTCCCACTCGACGCCGCTGTTCGAGGGCGCCGACGACCTGCTCGCCTACGACCCCGAGGGCGCGAAGAAGATCCTCGACGACGCCGGCTGGGTCGAGGGCGCCGACGGCATCCGGGAGAAGGACGGGCAGAAGCTCACCACGACCGTGACGTTCTGGCAGGTGCCCGAGCCGCTCGAGCTCGTGCAGCAGCAGCTGCGCCAGATCGGCGTCGACCTGCAGCTCAAGCACGTGACCGTCGCCGAGAAGGAGGCGGCCAACGAGGCCGGCGACTTCGACTTCGACTACTACAACCTCACCCGCTCCGACGCCGACGTGCTGCGCACGATCTTCTCGGCGAACGCGCGCAACATCAACCAGCGCGACGCGGAGGAGGTCGACCAGCTCCTGGACGACTCCGCCGCGGCCACCGACCCCGAGGAGCGGAAGAAGCTCGTGGCCGAGGCGTCCAGGCTCCTCATCGAGCGCGGGCACGCCATCCCCGTCTACGAGCTGTCCACCACGATCGCCGCGAGCGACCGCGTCCAGGGCCTGACGTTCGAGGCGTCCTCGCGCCTGGACTTCTACGACGCCTGGGTCACCGACGGCGCGGGTGAGGAGTGACCGGATGACCCGCTACGTGCTGCGGCGCGCCGGGCAGGGGGTGTTCGTCCTCTGGGCGGCCTTCACCGTCGCGTTCTTCGTCCTCTACCTGCTGCCCAGCGACCCGGCCGCCCTGGTCGCGTCCGGTGGCGGCGAGGTGAGCCAGGTCGACCCGGCCCAGCTGGCCGCGCTGCGGGCCGAGTACGGGCTCGACCGCCCGGTCCTCGTGCAGTACGGCGCCGCCCTGCTCGCCGCGCTGACCGGCGACTTCGGCACCTCCTACGTGAGCGGCGCCCCCGCGACCACGCTCGTCGCACAGGCCCTGCCCGAGACGCTCAAGCTCACCGGCACGGCGCTGGTGGTCGCCGTCGTCGGGGGCACCGCGGTCGCCGTGGCCAGCGTCTTCCCGCGGGCCCGGTTCCTGCGCCAGGCGCTGTCCGCGCTGCCGCCGCTCGGGGTCGCGCTGCCCACGTTCTTCGTGGGCCTGGTGCTGCTGCAGTGGTTCTCGTTCCGGGTGCCGGTGTTCCCGGCGATCGGCAACGACGGCGCGATCAGCCTCGTGCTGCCCACGATCACGCTCGCCGTCCCGGCCGGGGCCCAGCTCGCCCAGATCCTGTCCCGCTCCCTGCGGGGCACGCTCGGCGAGCCCTACGTCGAGACGGCGTGGGCCAAGGGCGCGAGCCGCACCCGGGTGCACCTCGCGCACGCCCTGCGCAACGCCGCCATCCCGGCGTTCACCGTGCTCGGCGTCATGGTGGGCGGCCTGCTCGGGGGCGCCGTGGTCACCGAGACGGTGTTCTCCCGCGTCGGGCTCGGCCGGCTCACCGTGCAGTCGGTCAACCAGCAGGACGTGCCCGTGGTCCTGGCGATCGTCGTGCTCTCGGCGCTCGTCTTCGTCGTCGTCACCCTCGTGGTCGACCTCGTCTACCCCCTGCTCGACCCCAGGATCCAGGTGCGGGCCCCGCGCCGGGCCCGCACGAGGCGACCCACGGCGGTGACCGCATGACGCTCCAGACCCTCTCCCGGCCCGCGGCCCGGGCCGCCGCTCCCGTCCCGGCGCCCGCCGCCGGCGCGGCGCGCGACGGCCGACCCCGGCGCGCGGCCCGCGCCGTCCGCCACGTGCTGCGACGGCCGGGGCTGCTGGTCGCGGTGGCCGTGCTGCTGCTCGTCGCCGCCTGGGCGGTCGTGCCGCAGGCGTTCACCGCCCAGGACCCGCTGGGCGGCGTCCCCGCCGACCGGCTGCAGGCGCCGTCGGGCGCGCACTGGTTCGGCACCGACCACCTAGGGCGCGACGTGTACGCCCGGGTGGTGCACGGCGCGTCGCTCACGCTGCGCACGACGGCGCTCGCGGTGGTCGTCGGCCTCGTCCTCGGGTCCCTGCTGGGCCTGCTCGCGGGCTTCCTGCGCGGCTGGGTGGACGACGTGATCGGCCGGCTCGTCGACGTGCTCCTCGCGATCCCGAGCATCCTGCTCTCCCTGGCGATCATCACCGCGCTCGGCTTCGGGCCGGTCAAGGTGGCGATCGCGGTCGGCATCGGCTCGGTGGCGACCTTCGCCCGCGTCATGCGGGCCGAGGTGCTGCGCGTGTCGACCTCCGTGTACGTCGAGGCGGCCCGGGCGTCCGGGCTACGTTGGCCCGCCGTGCTCGGGCGCCACGTGCTGCCGAACTCCTCCGGCCCCGTGCTGGCGCTCGTCGCCCTCGACTTCGGCACCGCCGTGCTGGCCGTGTCCGCGCTGAGCTTCCTCGGCTACGGCACGCCGCCACCAGCGCCCGAGTGGGGCGCGCTCGTCTCCGGCGGGCGCGACTACCTCGCCACCGCGTGGTGGCTCACCACCCTGCCCGGGCTCGTCATCGTGGCCGTCGTGCTCGCCGCCAACCGTGTGTCGCGGGCCCTGGAGAAGTCGGGAGAGGACCAGTGACCGGAGCAGCACGCCCGCCGGCGGCGGAGGCGCCCGCGCCCCAGACCCCGGTGCTCGAGATCAGCGGCCTCGAGGTGGCCTACCGGGCCGCCGACGGCGGCACCCGCCCCGCCGTGCGGGGCGTGGACCTGCGGGTCGGGGCGGGAGAGGTGGTGGCCCTGGTCGGCGAGTCCGGCTCGGGCAAGAGCACGACGGCGCACGCCGCCCTGCACCTGCTTCCCCGCGGCGGCGAGGTCACGGCCGGCCGCATCCGGCTCGACGGCCGGGACCTCTCCGACCTCACGGCGAAGGAGTGGCAGGACGTGCGCGGCCGCCACGTGGGCCTGGTGCCGCAGGACCCGACCGTCTCCCTCAACCCGGTGGTCCGGGTGGGGGACCAGGTCGCCGAGGTGCTCGTCATCCACGGGTTGGCGCGCCGCGCGGACGCCAAGGTCCGCGCCGTCGAGCTGCTGCGCCAGGCCGGCGTGGACGACCCCGCGGCGCGGGCGCGCCAGTACCCGCACCAACTCTCGGGCGGCCTGCGTCAACGGGTGCTCATCGCGATCGCCATCGCGGCCGGGCCCCGCCTGATCGTCGCGGACGAGCCGACCAGCGCCCTCGACGTCACCGTGCAGCGCCGCATCCTGGACCACCTCGACTCGCTCGTGCGCGAGACGGGCACCGCGGTGCTGCTCATCACCCACGACCTGGGGGTGGCCGCCGACCGCGCCGACCGCATCGTGGTCCTCGAGCAGGGACTGGTGGTCGAGGAGGGCCCCGCCGCCCGCCTGCTGGCCGACCCGCAGCACCCGTACACGCGCGCGCTCCTGGCGGCCGCGCCGAGCCTGGCGAGCTCGCGCCTCGTCGTCGTCGGCGGCGACCGCGGCCCCGCCCCCGACGCCGAGCGGCGCGCGGAGCCGGCGCCGTCCTCCGCGGAGGGCACGGCGTCGCCGGTGCTCGCGCTCGACGGCGTCCGCAAGGAGTTCCCACTGCCGCGCGGGGCGGAGCGCCGCACCCTCGT
The DNA here is from genome assembly GCF_042793275.1 of Isoptericola sp. NPDC056578. NCBI lineage: Bacteria > Bacillati > Actinomycetota > Actinomycetes > Micrococcales > Promicromonosporaceae > Isoptericola > Isoptericola sp. NPDC056578. The sequence continues at coordinate 101,812 of NZ_JBHTVC010000002.1, read as the reverse complement.
CGCGGTCGACGACGTGAGCCTCGCGGTGGGGCGGGGCCGCACCTACGCCCTGGTCGGGGAGTCCGGCTCGGGCAAGAGCACGACGGCGCGCCTGGCGCTGCGTCTCGAGCAGCCCACGGCCGGGAGCGTCGTGTTCCGCGGCGAGGACATCACGGACGCGCGCGGACGGGAGCTGCGCGCGCTGCGACGGGGCTTCCAGGTGGTGTACCAGAGCCCGTACGCGTCGCTCGACCCCCGGTTCACGGTGGAGCAGATCGTGGCCGAGCCGCTGCGCGCCTACGGCGTGGGCGATCGCGCGGAGCGCGCCGACCGGGCGCGGGCCCTGATCGAGGACGTCGCGCTGCCGGCCGACGTGCTGCGGCGCGGCCCCCGGGAGCTGTCCGGCGGGCAGCGCCAGCGCGTCGCCATCGCGCGGGCGCTGGCCCTGCAGCCGGAGCTCGTCGTGCTGGACGAGCCCGTGTCCGCGCTCGACGTCTCGGTGCAGGCGCAGATCCTCGAGCTGCTGGTGCGGCTCCAGGCCGAGCACGGGCTCGCGTACCTGTTCATCTCGCACGACCTCGCGGTCGTGCGGCAGGTGGCCGACCAGGTCGGCGTGATGAGCCGCGGCCGGCTCGTGGAGCAGGGTGCGGCGGACCAGATCCTGCTGGACCCGCAGGAGGAGTACACGCGCGAGCTCGTCGCGGCCATCCCCGGCCGCCGGGCCGTGCAGAGGCTGGAGACGGTATGACGACCACGACGACCTCCACGACGACGTCCACGACGACGGCGGCGCCCACGAGCGGCGGGCGGCGGCTCACGACCGAGGAGGTGCTCGCGGGCCAGACGGTCGAGCTGCTGCGGGCGCTCATCCGCAACGCGTGCGTCAACGACGGCACGGTGGGCTCGGGCCAGGAGGTCCGCAACGCGGAGACCATCGCGGACTTCCTCGACGGCGCCGGGCTGGAGCTCGAGCGGGTGGAGCCGCAGCCCGGGCGCACGTCGCTGGTCACGCGCGTGCACGGCACCGACCCGACGGCGCCGAGCCTCGGCCTGGTCGGGCACACCGACGTCGTCCCCGTCGAGCCGGACGGCTGGAGCCGCGACCCGTTCGGGGCCGAGCTCGTCGACGGCTGGGTCTGGGGCCGGGGCGCGATCGACATGCTCGGGCTCACGGCGGCCTACGCCGTCGTGACGCGGGCGCTCGCGACCTCCGGCCGCCCGCCGCGCGGCGACCTGCTGCTCGCCGCCGTCGCGGACGAGGAGCACGGCAGCGTGTGGGGGGTCGACTGGCTCACCACCCATCGGTGGGACCTGGTGCGGGCCGACCACGTGCTCACCGAGTCCGGCGGCGTGCCCGTGGGGCCGCTCGGGGCGCGGACGCTGGCCGTGGGGGAGAAGGGCGGCGCCGGCCGGCTGCTGCGCGTGCACGGCCGGCCCGGGCACGGCTCCGGGCCGTGGGGCAGCAGGAACGCCATCGTCATCGCCGCGGAGGTGGTGCGGCGCATCGCCGCCGCCCGCGGCCCCGTCGTCGTCGGCGACCTCTGGCGCCGGTACGTGGACGCGCTGGCGCCGGAGCCCGACCTGCGCGCCGCCCTGCTCGACCCGGAGCGGCTCGACGACGCGCTCCCGCGGCTCGGCGCCCTCGGCGCGGTCGCGCACGCCACGACGCACACGACGCTCGCCCCGACCGTCATCGGCGCCGGGTCCAAGCCGAACGTCATCCCGGGCCTGGCCGAGATCACGCTCGACATCCGCGTCCTGCCGGGCACCCGGCCCGGCGACGTCGAGGCGCTGCTCACCGAGACCCTCGGGGACCTGGCGGAGCACGTCGAGATCGTGGGCGACCGGTTCGGCGAGCCCTCCCTGTCGCCCACGGACAACGACCTGTACCGCGTCATCGAGCGGACGGTGTCGGCCCGCACCGGGGGCGCCCCCGTGGTGCCGACCCTCGGCACGGGCGGCACCGACGGGCGGTTCTACCGGCGCCGCGGCGTCCCGGCCTACGGCTTCGGGCTGCTCAGCGCCGACTGGGACCCCGGCGCGTGGCGCGGGCTGTTCCACGGCAACGACGAGCGGGTCGACGTCGCCTCCCTCGAGCTCACCACCGCCGCGCTGCACGACGTCGTCACGACGTTCCTGCGCTGAGGGCGGGCATGGGAACGGCCACCGCCAGGGTCCCCGGCCCCGCGACTCCCGGGGACGGCCCGCCGGGACCGGCGCGATGGGTCGCCACCGGATGGGACGACCCCCGCGTGGCCGCCCTCCGGGACGCCATGGACGCGGACCTCGCGCCCCGCTACGCCGCCCTGCGCGCCGAGCGGGCCCGCCTGTTCGCGGCGCGCGCGCCCGGCGGCCTCCAGGTCGTGCCGACGGCCGAGGAGGTCCTCGTGACCTGGTTGGCCCTCGTCGGCGACGAGCCTGTCGCGACGGCGTCGCTGCGCCGGCTCGGCACGCCGGACGCGGCGACCGACGCGGTGACGTACGAGGTCAAGCGGCTCTTCGTGCGCCCCGCCCACCGGCGGCGCGGCCTGGCGGCCGCGGCGTTGACGGCGGTGGAGGGCTCGGCGCGGGAGCGGGGGATCGGCGAGCTGCGGCTGCAGACCGGTGTGCTGCAACCGGAGGCGGTCGCGCTCTACGAGCGCGAGGGGTGGCGGCGGATCCCGCCGTACCCGCCCTACCCGCCCGAGTCGAGCGTCTGCTTCGTCAGGTCGCTGCGGTAGCTGGGACAGCACGTGCGGGTCCGGCATACGAGACCGCGCCGGACCGGGGTTGACGGCCGCGCCCTCGTCGGCTTCCCTGCGCCCCAGGTGACGAGCGCCAGTGCCAAGGCCCGGCTGGCTGGCCGGCAACCCTTCGACGTGACGGGGTGCCCCGGGAGCGACCTGACCGCTGCGCGACCGCGCGGGGGTAAGCACGGTTCTCCTGGAGACGACGTTGACGACCCTGACCGAGACGCACCCCACCGACCCGACCCGGCCCCACGGGTTCACGACGACACAGGTCCACGCCGGGGGTTCCGAGGGCGACGGCCCCGGGAGCGCGAGCCCTCGAGCGACCCCGATCCATCTCACGGCGGGGTTCCGGTTCGCCGGCTACGAGGACGCCGAGGCGCACTTCGGCGCCGGCGAGGGATACGCGTACACGCGCCACGGCAACCCGACCACGGAGTCCGTCGAGCGCCGGATCGCCCGCCTGGAGGGCGGTGCCGAGGCGCTGTTCCTCGCCTCGGGCCAGGCGGCGATCACGACGACGCTCCTCGGCCTCGTCGGCGCGGGCCAGCGCGTGCTCGCCTCGCCCAGCCTCTACGAGGGCACGCGGGGGCTGTTCCTGGAGAACCTGCCCCGCCTCGGGATCGAGACCGACTTCGTCGCGGACCCGGCGGACGTCGGCGCGTGGGAGCGGGCGATCACCCCGGACACCCGGGTCGTGTTCCTGGAGTCGATCCCCAACGCGCGCGGCGACGTGCACGACCTCGCCGCGATCGCGCGGGTCGCGCACGCCCGCGGTCTCGCGTTCGTCGTCGACAACACGCTGGCCACCCCGTACCTGCTGCGCCCGATCGAGCACGGCGCCGACGTCGTGGTGCACTCCGCGAGCAAGTTCCTCGCCGGGCACGGGTCGGTGCTGGGCGGGGTGGTGGTCGACGCCGGGACGTTCGACGCCGAGGCGTCGGGCCGGCTGTACCCGCACCTGGTCGCCCCGTCGCGGCTGGGCGCGGCGAGCCTCGTCGAGCGGCACGGCGGCCGGGCCCGGATCGCCTACCTCCGCGAGAGCGTCGCGCCGCGGTTCGGGCCGACCCCGTCGCCGATCAACGCGTTCCTCGTGGGGCAGGGCGTCGAGACGCTCTCGTTGCGCGTGGCACGGCAGAGCACGAACGCGCTGGCCGTCGCGCGGTTCCTCGACGGGCGGCCGGAGGTCGACCACGTGGACTACCCGGGCCTCGGCGCGAGCCCGTCGGACGGGCTCGCGCGCCGCTACCTGCCCGACGGGCAGGGCGCCGTCCTGCAGGTGACGCTCCACGGCGGCGCGTCGGCGGCGCGCCGGTTCGTCGAGGGCCTGGGGGTCGTCACGCACATGACGCACGTGGGCGACGTGCGCTCCCTCGTGCTGCACCCGGCGAGCACCAGCCACGTGCTGCGCACCCCGGCCGAGCAGGCCGCGCAGGGCGTCCACCCGGGCACGCTGCGCCTGTCCGTCGGCATCGAGGACCTGCCCGACCTCCTGGACGACCTCGAGCGCGGCCTCAAGGCGGTGGCGGCATGACCCGGCTGCAGCACCTCGGCTGGTTCCTCGCGCGCGGCTTCGGCCCGCACGGCTGGGGCCACGACTCCCTCGGGTGGGGCTACGACTGGACCCGGCCGGACCTCTACCAGGAGTCCGCGCGGGCGCTGGACCAGGCCGGGCTCGACCTGCTGATCATCGAGGACGCGCCGTCCCTCGGCGGGCCCGAGACGCTCGACCTGCGGGTGCGCGCCGCGTTCGGCGGGCCCAAGCACGACCCGCTCCTGCTGGCCCCGTACCTGTTCGCCGCGACGCGGCACCTCGGCGTCGTGCCGACCGTGAACCCGGCCGCCGTCCTGCCGTACACCGCGGCGCGGCAGCTCGCCTCGCTCCAGCACCTGTCCGGCGGGCGGCTCGGGATCAACGTCGTGACGGACGTCGGCAGCGCGCGGCACTTCTCCGACGCGCCACCGCTGTCCCACGACGCCGCGTACGACCGGGCCGAGGAGTGGCTGGCGGGGGTGCGCGACCTGTGGCGCAGCTGGGACGACGGCGCGCTCGTCGCGGACCCGGTGACCGGCCGGTACGCCGACGGGTCGCGGCTGCGGCCGGTGCGGTACCGCGGCGAGCACTACGCGTTCGACGGGCCGCTGAACGCGATCCCGTTCCCGGACGGGGACGAGCCCGCGATCGTCTCGCCCGGCGGGTCGGCCCGGGGCCTCGGGTTCGCCGGGGCCAACAGCGACGTGCAGCTCGCGCTGGCCCCGCTGACCCAGGAGGGCGTGCGCGCCTACCGGGCGAAGGTGCACGCCGCGGCCCGCGACGCGGGGCGGGCGCCCGAGGACGTCAAGGTGCTCTTCGCGATCAAGCCCGTGCTGGTGTCCAGCCCCGAGGAGGCGGACCGGGTGGTCGCTGCCTCGGCGCGCCCTGACGAGGCGACCCTGCTCCGGGTCGCCGAGCAGCAGTCGAGCGACCTGGAGACGGACCTCACCGCCCTCGACCTGGACGCGCCGCTGCCGCCGGGGACGTTCGGCGAGCACGTGTCGCACGGGTCGGTGCGGCGGCTCGTGGGGGACCACGACGTCGCGACGACGCCGCTGCGCGCCCTGCTCACCGCGTTCGCGCGGGCCGGGCGGATCGCCGACCGCAGCGGGTGGGTCGGCACGGCCGACGAGCTCGCCGACCTGATCGAGGAGCTCGGCGAGTGGGGCAACGACGGCGTGCTGCTGTGGGGCGACCTGCACGCGGTCACCGTGCACCGCACGCTCGACGAGCTGGTGCCGATCCTGCGCCGCAGGGGGATCCTGCGCACCGAGCACGCCGAGGGTGGCCTGCGCGCCAACCTCCGCAGCTTCTGACCGTGGCGGCCGGGGCGTCCGCCGCCGGCCTGCCGGGCCGACCGTCTCACCTGAAGAGACGCTCGGCCGGAACCCTGGGGCGCCGCGCGCCGCGGACCTAGGTTCCCGCCACCGGGACCGGCCGTCATCGCCCCGGGGTCCCGGGCCCCGCGGCGGCACGGACATCGACGCAGACTTCGAGGAGCAGCACATGTCGAGCACCACCACCCCGAACAGCATCCCGTCGGCCGCGCGACCGGTCGTCGCCGTCGCCCTCGACGGCGCGGGCTGGCATCCGGCCGCGTGGCGGGAGCCGGAGGCCCGCCCCGAGGCCCTGACCGACCCGCACTACTGGGTGGACCTCGCCCGGCGTGCCGAGGCCGGTCTCGTCGACCTCGTGACCTTCGAGGACAGCTTCGGCCTGCCGACGGTGCCGTACGACGACCCGGACGGGGAGCGCGTCGACCGCGTGCGGGTGCGGCTCGACGCCGAGCTGGTCGCCGCGCGGGTCGCCCCCGCCACCCGGCACGTCGGCCTCGTCCCGGTGGTCACCACCACGCACACCGAGCCGTTCCACGTCTCCAAGGCGCTCGCCACGCTCGACCACACGAGCCGCGGGCGCGCGGGTTGGCAGGTGCGGGTGTCGGCGGGCGCCGCCGACGCGGCCCTGACCGGCCGTCGCGAGGTGCCCGAGGCCGCGTTCGAGGACTTCCTCGCGGTGCGCGGAGCCGAGCACGTGGCCGACCTGTTCGACGAGGCCGTCGCCGTCGTCGACACCGTGCGCGCGCTGTGGGACTCGTGGGAGGACGACGCCGAGATCCGCGACGCCGCGACGCGCCGGTTCATCGACCGTGACAAGGTGCACCGGGTCGACGCCGAGACGCCCTGGTTCTCGGTGCGCGGGCCGTCGATCACGCCGCGCCCGCCGCAGGGCCAGCCCGTCGTGACCCTGCTCGCGCACGCCGCGATCCCGTACGAGGCGGCCGCCCGGGCGGGCGACGTCGTGTTCGTCACGCCCGCGGACGACGCCGGCGCCCCGGCCGTGCTCGCCGACGTGCGCGCGGCCGAGGAGCGCGTCGGGCGCACCGGCGAGCCGCTGCGTGTGGTCGCGGACCTCGCCGTCGTGCTGGACACCCCGGGGGAGCGCGGCGCGGACCGCCTCGCGCGCCTGGACGACCGTGCCGGCGGGCCGTGGGTCACCGACGTGCGCGTCGTCGTGGGCAGCGCGGCCGGGGTCGCCGACGTCGTGGAGGCGTGGGTGCGGCTCGGGTACGACGGTGTCCGGCTGCGGCCCGCCGTCCTGCCCGACGACCTGGACGCGATCACCGCCGACCTGCTGCCCGAGCTGCGGCGCCGTGGGCTCGCGCGCACCTCCTACGACGCCGACGGCGCCACCCTGCGCGGGCTGCTGGGCCTGCCCGCCGACGTCTCGAACCGCTTCGCCGCCGTCTGAGACGGCCCTGGCAGCGCCGACCGTGGCATCGCCGACCGTGACACCGCCGACCGTGACACCGCCGACCGAGAGGACCCGACCATGAGCATCCCCGAGAACAAGCCCCGCAAACAGATCATCCTCGGCGCCTACCTGGGCGGCGTGAACCACCACACCCTGTGGCACCTGCCCGAGGCGGGCAGCCAGATCGACTTCTCGTCGTTCGAGCACACGGCGCGCACCGCCGAGCGGGGGCGCTTCGACTTCTTCTTCCTCGCCGAGGGGCTCGCCCTGCGCGAGCGCGACGGCGAGGTCTTCGACCAGGACGTCGTCGGGCGCCCCGACACGTTCACCGTGCTGGCCTCCCTCGCGGCCGTGACGGACCACCTGGGCCTCGCCGGCACGATCAACTCGACGTTCAACGAGCCGTACGAGCTGGCCCGCCAGCTGGCCTCACTGGACCACCTCTCGGGCGGGCGCGCGGCGTGGAACGTCGTGACGAGCTTCGACGCCTTCACGGGGGCCAACTTCCGGCGCGGCGGCTTCCTCGACCGCTCCGAGCGCTACGAGCGCGCGGCCGAGACCCTGGCCACGGTGCGCGAGCTGTGGGACTCCTGGGCCGACGACGACCTGGTGATCGACAAGGAGGCGGGCGTGTTCGCCCCGCGCGACGCGGGCGCGTTCCGGCACTCCGGTCCCCAGTTCGACGTGGCGGGGCGGTTCGGGGTCCCGCGGCCGCCGCAGGGCCACCCCGTGATCCTGCAGGCCGGGGTGTCCCCGCAGGGGCGGGACTTCGCCGCGGCCGGTTCCGACGCGATCTTCTCGCCGTACGGCAGGTTCGAGGAGGCGCGGGAGTACTACGTGGACGTCAAGGCGCGGGCGGCGCGGCTCGGGCGCAACCCCGACCACCTGAAGATCCTGCCCAGCGCGTCCTTCGTGCTGGGGGACACCGAGGCCGAGGCCCGCGAGAGGTCCCGGTGGGTGCGCGAGGAGCAGGTGCCGGGCCGGACGGCGCAGATCCTGCTGGAGCAGATCTGGAACCGCGACCTGTCGGGGTACGACCCCGAGGGCCCGCTGCCCGACGTCGAGCCCCTCGTGGACGCGCCCCCGTTCATCGCGGGGCGGGCGCTCATCCACGCCGACCGGCCCGCCACGGTCGCCCGCCTGCGGGCGCGGGCGCAGGCCGAGGGGCTCTCGCTGCGGCAGACGGCGATCGAGGAGTTCACGCGCGGCAGCTTCGTCGGCACGCCCGCGCAGGTCGCCGACGCCCTCGACGACTTCGTGCAGCGCGACGGGTCGGACGGGTTCGTGCTCGGCTCGCACCTGGTCCCCACCGGGCTCGACGAGTTCGTCGACCGCGTGGTCCCGCTGCTGCAGGAGCGGGGGTCGCTGCGCACCGAGTACTCGGGCTCGACCCTGCGGGACAACCTGGGGCTGCCCGCGCCCGTGCGCGCAGACTCCGCCCGGGCGGAGGTGACGGCCGCCGGCGTGTGACGACGGTAGGGTCCGGGTCATGGCGACGGTGCTCCCCTTCGACGGCCACACCCCCGAGATCGACCCCACGGCGTGGGTCGCCCCGACGGCGACGATCATCGGTCGCGTGCGCATCGGGCCGCGCGCCAGCGTGTTCTACGGCGCCGTGCTGCGCGGCGACATGGACGCCATCGTGCTCGGGGAGGGGTCGAACATCCAGGACAACTGCGTGGTGCACACGGACACCGGCGTGCCCGCGACCATCGGCGCCGGGGTGGGCGTGGGGCACGGCGCGATCATCCACGGCGCGACCGTGGGCGACGGCAGCCTGGTCGGCATGGGCGCCACGCTGCTGAACCACGCCGTCGTGGGCGAGGGCGCGTTCGTGGCCGCCGGGGCGCTGGTGCGCGAGGGGCAGGAGATCCCCGCCGGGCACCTCGCCGTGGGCGTCCCCGCCAAGGACCGCGGGCCGCTCGACGCCGAGGGCGCCGAGCGCGTGCGCCGCAACGCGATCGAGTACCAGGAGCTGGCCGAGCGGCACCGCCGCTCGATCGGCTGACACCGCCGGCTGACACCGGCGGCGACGCCCATCGGCGGGGCCGGGCGTCCAGCATCCGAGAGGCGCGCCGCCGGCCTTGCGGGGCCGCCGCGGGGGTGGTCGGCTGCGCGCATGACGACACCCTCCACGGGCACCCTGCCCACGCGCGCACTGCCGACCCGCACCCTGGGCTCCGGCGCCCACGCCCTCACCGTCTCGGCCGTCGGCTTCGGCGGCATGTCGGTGGCCGACTCCTACGGCCCGGCCGACGCCGCGGAGGCCGAGGCCGTGCTGCGCCGCACCCTCGAGCTCGGCGTCACGCTGATCGACACGGCGGACGTGTACGGCGCCGGTCGCAACGAGGAGCTCATCGGGCGGGTGCTCGGCCCGCAGCGCGAGCGGATCGTGCTGGCGTCGAAGTTCGGGCTCGGGAAGCATCCCGACGGTCGCCCCGTCGACGGGCGCCCGGAGTACGTGCGCGCCGCGATCGACCGGTCGCTCGCCCGGCTCGGCACGGACCACCTCGACCTGTACTACCTGCACCGGGTGGACCCGCAGGTGCCGGTGGAGGAGACCGTCGGCGCGCTCGCCGAGCTGGTCGCGGCGGGCAAGGTCCGCGCGATCGGCCTCTCCGAGGCGGGCGCGGACACGGTGCGCCGCGCGCACGCCGTGCACCCGGTCACCGCCGTGCAGAGCGAGTACTCGCTCTGGACGCGCGACCCCGAGGACGCCGTCCTGCCCGCGCTGCGCGAGCTCGGCATCGGGTTCGTGCCCTTCTCCCCGCTCGGGCGCGGCATCCTCACCGGCACGGTCGACCAGGTGACCGACCTGGCCGCCGACGACGTGCGCCGCAAGCACGCCCGCTACGCCGGGGAGGCCTTCGAGCACAACCGCGCCCTGGTGCGGGCGCTGGAGGACCTCGCCGCCGCCCGGGAGGTCACCACCGCACAGCTCGCCCTCGCGTGGCTGCTCGCGCAGGGCGAGGACATCGTGCCCATCCCCGGCACCAAGCGCCTGCGCTACCTGGAGCAGAACGTCGCCGCCGCGTCGCTCGACCTGGGGCCCGACGACCTGGCGGCGATCTCCGCCGCCATCCCGCGCGGCGCCGTGCAGGGCGTGCGGCACCCGCAGCCCGACCTGCTGGAGGCCTGAGCGCTGCACGCCCGAGCGGCCGCCGGGCCGGTCAGGCCGGCTCGGCGGCGGGCGCGAGCGTGGCAGCCAGCACCCGCCACCCCTCGTCGGCACGCACCCAGAGGCGCGTGTAGACCAACCGCGCGGACACGGCGGTGCCGCCCTGGATCGCGTCCACGGCGGCGACCAGCCGGGTCGTCCCGCTCGCGACGTCCTCCTGGACCTCGAGCGACTCCTCCTCCAGGCGGGTGATCTGCAGGAAGCCGGAGCGGTAGCTCTCGAGGTCGTCGTGCTTGGAGAAGACGGATCCGTCCGGGCCCGCCCCGACGCACCGAGGGTGCAGCAACGCCTCGAGCGCGTCGACGTCTCCGGCGCGCTGGGCGGCGTGCAGCGCGTGCTCTGCAGCAAGAAGGCTCATCGCCCGAGCCTACGCACCGCCGAGCCCGTACCGCGCCGGCATGCACACCCTCACGCGTCGGCAGACACGAGCCAGAACGGCGCGGTCTCGCAGCCGTTCGTCGTCACGCCGTCAGGCAACCGGTCGTGCGCCCCTCCCACCAGCTCGACGTCCTCGCCCAGAGGCGGGATCGGCGCCTCCGCAGGGAAGATCACGGTGTAGACCGTGTCCGAGGACTCGTCGTCGACGACGATGCACCCGTGGACCGCGGCGACCCGGCCTCGGAGGAGGGCCTGGTCACCTCCGGCGCCCGTCGGTTCGTAGCGGGCGACGACGACGTCGGGGTCGACGCTCGGCCCGGGTGCCGTCTGGCACCCCGCGAGCACGGCCACGCCGACCGTCAGCAAGGCCACGCTCGACATCCCGCGCCCGCGCATCCGCCGCCCCGCTCTCGTCGCCGTCATCAGGCGTCTGTGGTCCAGCACGGGCGCCCTCACCACACTGGTGTCGTCACACGTCGAGGACTTGCACCGGTCCGCAGGGACGAGGGCACCCGTTCCGCCGGAACCGGCTCCTTCGCCACCCCGCACGGCCCTCGGTCACGCCCTAGGCGAGCGGCGTGCGGATCGCGCCGAACGCGGTGCGGGCGCGCAGCCGGAACCCGAGGTTCTCGTAGAGCCGGATCGCGTTCGCGTTGTTCCCCGCCGCGTGCAGCATGGGCCGGGCGCCGCGCTCGCGGACGTGGTGCGCGACGTCGAGCACGAGGCGGGTGGCCAGGCCCTGGCCGCGGTGGTCGGGATCGGTCGTCACGGCGCTGATCTCGGTCCAGCCCTCCGGCTGCAGCCGCTCGCCGGCCATCGCGACCAGGCGTCCGTCGCGCCGGAACCCGACGTAGCGGCCCATGAGGTACGTGCGCGGCAGGAATGGGCCCGGCCGCGAGCGCTCGACGAGGGCGAGCATGTCGGGCACGTCGTCGGCGCCGAGCACGATCGCCTCGTCGTCCGGGCGGGTGGTCAGCCGGTCCGTCTCGACGAGCTGGACGCCCTCGTGGAGCGAGGCCCGCTCCCAGCCCGCGGGGAGTGCCACGTCCGCCGGCGGCCCCGGGAACTCCGCGCCGTGGCCGGCGACGTCCACGATCGCGTCCCAGACGTCCGGGTCGTCCCACGACCGGACCGCGGCGAACGGGGACACGTCGGCGGGGTAGCGCAGCACCAGCTCGTTGCCCTCCGCCAGGTGCGCGTGCGCCCCGGTGAGCGACGACCAGCGCGGGTTGTCGAGGACGGCCTCGGACGCGGTGCCGAGCGTGCCGGCGGGAGCGTCCGGCGTGGTGGTCGTGGTCATGTCGCCTCCTGGTCTGCCGTCGCAGAGTACGTGCTCAGGGCGTGGGAACGAGCGTCGGTTCGCTGTCGGCGTCGACGGTCGCGGACCGCCCCCGGGCTCGCCGGGTGAGCGGTTCGCGCAGCCCGAGGTGCTCGCGCAGCGTGACGCCCTCGTACGCGGTGGGGTAGGCCCCGCGCTCCTGCAGTGCGGGCACCACCTTCTCGACGACGTCGTCCAGCCCGGACGGCACGATCCACGGGCTGAGGTTGAACCCGTCGACGGCGCCGGTGCGCACCCAGCGGGTCAGCTCGTCCGCGACGGCGCCGGGGGTGCCGGTGAAGCCGCGCTCGCCCGCGTTGCGGATCACCAGCTCGCGGATCGACAGGTGCTCCGCCTCGGCGAGGGCGCGCCACTGCCGGGCGACCTCGTGCGTGCGCGCCCCCGTGGTCGCGGAGCCGCGCTCGCCGCCCAGCTCCTCGACCACCGGGTCGTGCGCGGGCAGGGGGCCGTCCGGGTCGTACGACGAGAGGTCCTCGCCCCAGATGTTGCCGACGATCGACAGCGCGGTGGCAGGCGTGACCTGGGCGTGCCGCACCCAGCGCGCCTTCTCCTCGGCCTCGGCCGGGGTGTCGCCGACGACGATCGCGGTGCCCGGGAAGATCTTCACGTCGTCCTCCGGCCGTCCGGCGGCGACGACGCGGCGGCGCACGTCGGCCGCGAACTCCAGCGCGTCGGCGAGCACCGCGCCGTGCCGGGAGAAGATGACGTCGGCGTGCGCGGCGGCGAAGTCGCGCCCCTGGGGCGAGTCGCCCGCCTGGAAGATCACCGGGTGGCCCTGCGGGCTGCGGGGCGTGGTGACGTCGAGCACCAGGTCGCGGGGGGTGCGCAGGTCGGCGCCCGGCACGTTCACCCGCGCCACGTCGCCGTCGGGGCCGTCCGGGAACGCGTCCCAGACCCCGCGGGCGACGGCCAGCACGGCGGCGGCCCGCTCGTAGCGGTCGGCGTGGTCGAGGTAGCCGCCGCGGCGGAAGTTCTCGCCGGTCCACGCGTTGTCCGTCGTCACGACGTTCCACGCCGCCCGCCCGCCGGACAGGACGTCGAGGCTCGCGAGGCGCCGGGCCAGGTCGGCAGGGTCGTGATACGTCGTGTTCTGGGTGGCGACGAGGCCGATGCGCTCGGTGATCGCCGCCAGCGCGGCGAGCTGGGTGATCGCGTCGGGGCGGCCCACGACGTCCAGGTCGTGGATCCGGCCGCGGGTCTCGCGCAGGCGCAGGCCCTCGCCGAGGAAGAACGCGTCGAACAGCCCGCGCTCGGCGGTGCGGACCACGCGCTCGAAGGAGGCGAAGTCCGTCTGCGACCCGGACTCCGGGTCGGACCAGATGGTGGTGTGGTTGACGCCCTGGAAGAAGACGCCGAAGTGCACCTGCGCGCGGGGGCGGGTGATCGGCGCGTCGGGGGCGTGCAGTGTCGTCGGTGTGGTCATCGGAGTTCCTCAGGCGGTCGCGACGGCGGTCGGGGCGGCGCGCCGCGCCCGGGTGCCGGCGTCGGGTCGGGTCTCGTGGCGGTTCGCGGGGCGCGGCAGCCCGAGCGTCTCCCGCAGGGTGGTGCCCGCGCGGGGCGCCGCGGTGAGCCGGGCGGCGCGCAGCGCGGGCAGCACGTCGCCCGAGAGCACCGGCAGGTCGGCGTCGAGGACGGCGGGCAGCAGCCGCACGCCGGCGACGTCGCCCGACGCGGCGAGCTCGGCGAGGAGGCCGGCGAGGCCCGGGGCGTCGCCGGTGTACCGCAGCGCGCCCGTGCCCCAGCCGGTGCGCGCCTCCGAGGGCGTGGCGGCGTCGAGCTCGGCGAGCCGGGCGGTCGCGGTGCGGTCGCCGGCGTCGAGCACCACCTCCAGGTCGAGCACCGCCCGGGCGGCGCCGTCGGGCCCGCCGGTCCCCGCGGCCGTCGCTGCGCGTGCCGCCGCGCGGGCGGTGGCGACGTCGGTGCCGCCGACGAGCGCGACGTCGACCAGGGGCTCGGCGCGCACCGAGGGCGCGACGTCGGCGGCCGCCGCGAGCACCACGAGCTGACCCTGGGGCGGGCGCGGCGTGATGAGCGGGCCCTTGACGGCGAAGCTCTCGCCGACGAAGTCGACGTGGTGCAGCCGGTCGCGGTCCACGTAGCGGCCGGTGGCGACGTCGCGGATCACGGCGTCGTCCTCCCACGAGTCCCACAGGTCGCGCACGACCTGCACGACGTCGCGGGCCTCGCGGGCGAGGTCGGCGACGTCGTCGCGGCCGTAGGCGGCCGCCGTCTCCGGGGTGCGGGTCGTGCCGGCGAGCCAGCCGCCCCGGCCGGAGGCCGCGATGTCGAGGGACGCGAGCTGGGCCGCCACGTGGAACGGCTCCGGGTAGGTGGTCGGCACCTGGGGCACCAGGCCGATCGCGGTGGTGGTGCGGGACACGAACGCCGCGCGGGTGACGGCGTCGAGCCGCGCGGAGGCGGGCGACCCCGCGACCGCGGGCAGCAGGGCGTCGGCGAACGTGGCGAAGGTGACGCCGGCGTGCTCGGCGCGCCGCACCGTGCGGGCGAGCCGTGCGGCGGAGACGAGCTCGGTCACGGCGATCCCCGTGCTCGTGACGGCCGCGGGGTGCGCGCCCGCGCCGTCGACGTCGAGCCCCACGAGGAAGGGAGAGGTCAGGGTGGTCATGGTGCGGGGGGCCGCCTCTCAGATCTGGGACTCGTCGCCGAGCCGGTGGTAGGTCCGGTCGAGGTAGACGAGCGGCGAGGCGTCGTCCGACCCGGACTGCAGCGCGCGCAGGGACACCAGGTAGCTGTCGCCGACCGGCGTCCGCTGCACCACCCGGGCCCGCACCCACGAGACCGCCCCGTCGATCACGGGCTCGCCCGAGGGCAGGGCCGTCCAGCCGCCGTCCGCGAAGCGGTCGATGCCGCTCGTCGCGAACCGGGCGGAGAGGTGGTCCTGGTGGTCGGCGAGGAAGCTGATCGCGAGCGTGCTGGCCTCCGAGACGGCGGGCCACGACGAGGAGGTGGACGCCAGCGAGAACGCCAGCAGCGGCGGCGCGGCGGACACGGAGATCACGGACGTGGCGGTGAACCCGACGGGGCGGCCCTCGTGCGCGAGCGCGACGACGGCGACGCCTGCCGGGTGCTGGCGGAAGACCGTCTTGAACTCGTCGGGGGACAGCTGGGGCTCGTCCTGCTGGGCCAGGAGCTCCTCGATCTCGGACAGGGCGGACAGGTCGGTGTGCGCGTGGGTGTGCTCCGTGGTCACAGGGCGGCTCCCGTCAGCTCGGCGGCGGTGGCGTCCGTCGTGGTGGTGGTCGTGGCGGCCGTGGCGGTGGCGGCCGGCGCGGCGGGTACGCCGGCGGCGCGCCGCAGCGGCGTCGCCCAGCGGGCGAACCAGGGGTCGAGCGCCTGGCCGAGGTCGGGCAGCTGCGCCTCGGTGAGGGTCAGGGTGCGGGTGGGCACG
Organism: Isoptericola sp. NPDC056578; assembly: GCF_042793275.1. NCBI lineage: Bacteria > Bacillati > Actinomycetota > Actinomycetes > Micrococcales > Promicromonosporaceae > Isoptericola > Isoptericola sp. NPDC056578. The sequence continues at coordinate 86,515 of NZ_JBHTVC010000002.1, read as the reverse complement.
ACGGCACCCAGCTCCACGAGGACGGGCCGCAGGTGCGCCTCGCCGGCGAGCGCGTGCGCCGGGTTGCCGGACACGACGAGCGGCACGACCACGACGCCCGCCAGGCCGTCCGGCCCGTAGAGGTCGAGGAACGCCTTGAGCAGACCCGTGTAGGAGGCCTTGTAGACGGGGGTCGCGACGACGGCGACCGTGGCGCGCGCCAGGCGGTCCTTCGCCTCGTCGGCGGCCGGGTGCGCGGCCGTGAGGATCTCGCCCGCGAACGCCGCGAGCTCGATCGTCGCCACGTCCGTGGTGCCGAGCAGCTCGGCGACGCGGCGCCCGGCGGCCTCGGCCGCGGCCAGGGTGCGCGAGCCTTCGCGCGGGTTGCCGGAGACCACCACCACGGAGGCGGCGGAGGGGCGGGTGGGTTCGGTCATCGGGTGTACCTCGCAAGTCCGTCGATCACGCTTGCCGCGCGGCGTCTCGGCCCGCGGACGGGCCGGCCGGCGGCCTGGTCATCCTCCGGAGCACCCCGCCGTGACGTGGGGTTGCTGCCCAGCCAGCCGGGGCTTCGCGCTGGGGCTCTTGACCTGGGGCGGAGGTATAGCAGCCGTTTCGCAGAACGCCAGGCTGCTCCCGAGAATTCTCACGATCCGGACGCGGCGCGGTCCACGGTCGACCGCGCCGCGTCCTCCCCGACGGGTCGGTCAGGCCGCGGCGGCCGCCGCCCGCGCCGCGCGGAGCGGCGCGAGGGCGTCCGACCAGGCCACCACCTGGTCCAGGAGCTCGTCGAGCGCGGCGCGCTGCCGGGGCTCCGGGTCGAGCTCGCGGTACTCGCGGAAGTCGTGGTGGAACGACAGCGCCACCTGCGTGCGGACCGTCGCGAGCTGCAGCTCGGCCGCGACCAGGCGCAGGTGCTCCACGGCCCGCGCGCCGCCGAGGACGCCGTAGCCGACGAACCCCGCCGCCTTGTCGTTCCACTCGGCGTACAGGTAGTCGAGGGCGTTCTTGAGGACCCCGGGCACCGAGTGGTTGTACTCGGGGGTCACGAACACGAAGCCGTCGAACGGGGCGACGGTCGCCGCCCACCGCCGGGTGTGCTCGCCGGCGTACTGCCCGCCCGAGGCGGGGACCGGCTCGTCGAGGTGGGGCAGGTCCTGCTCGGCGAGGTCGACCAGCTCGAAGCGGGCGTCGTCGCGCCGTCCCGCGACGTCGAGCACCCAGCGCGCGACGCGCTCGCTGTAGCGGCCGGGTCGGGTGCTGCCGGTGATGATCGCGATCGTCGTCATGGTGCGCCTTCCGTCGGGTCGGGACGATCTCGGTCGCCCCGACGTGTTGTGGTCGATGGCGGGAACCTCCGGTGACCGGTGCCCTATGCCCGGTCGGCCACCCGCACCATGAAGTGCGTCACGCACCCCGGGGTGCGGATCGGGACGGAGCGAGCATGGCGAGCACGGAGATCGGGGACGGCGCGGAGATCTGGGACGGCGCGGGGACCTGGGACGGTGCGGCGGGCTCGGCGTGCGCGGGCGAGGACGACCGGCGCAGGGTCCGGGAGCTCTTCCACCGCGTGGGTGACAAGTGGTCGCTGACGGTGCTGGCCGAGCTCGGCGACGGGCCCGTGCGGTTCACGACGCTGCTCGGCAGGGTCGAGGGCATCTCCCACCGGCTGCTCGCGGTGGCGCTCCGGCGCCTCGAGCGGGACGGGCTGGTCGCGCGGACCGTCTACCCGGAGGTGCCCCCGCGCGTCGAGTACGCGATGACGGGGCTGGGTGCGTCGCTCCTGGTGCCGCTGGCGGCGTTGGCGGGGTGGGGCGAGCGGCACGGGCCGACGATCGACGCGCACCGCCGCGCGGACGACCGGCGGCGCGGGGACGGCCGGGCGGCGCAGGACGGCGTGCCGGAGGGCCGCTGACCGGTGGTCGGCGGCCCTCCGACGATGACGCGGGGCGGGTGCGGCGGTCCGCTCACGCCTCGAGCCGCAGACGGGCCCCGAGTGCGCACGAGGCGACGACGGCCGCACCGGCCACGAGGACGACGTCCTTGAGCACGTACTGCCCGAGCAGGGTCATGCCGTGCCCGAACAGCTCGTCGCCGAACAGTGCGACGGGCGACAGGATCCCGACCATGGCGACGGCGAGGACGACCAGGCCCACGCGCAGCAGTCGCCCGCTGACCAGGGTGAGGCCGATGAAGGTCTCCATGACCGCGACCAGGACGACGGCGGTCGCGGCGGGGACGAGCCCGAGGGTGAGCGTCTCGACGGTGCGGCCCGCGATCTGCTCGGCGGGGCTGGCGCCGGGGAAGAACTTCAGGACGCCGAAGCCGAGGAACACGAGCCCGAGCGCGACGCGCAGCGCCGGGACGGACCACCGGGTGAGGAACCGGGCGAGGGCGGTGACGGCGACGTCGAGCCGCAGCGCCACCTGCTCGGCGAGCGCGTTCGGGAGGCGGCGCGCGGCCGGGTCGGCGGGGGCGCCGGGGGCGGGGACGCCGGCGGTCGGGCGGTGGGTCGGGCGGTGGGTCGGGCGGTGGGTCGGGCGGTGGGTCGGGCGGTGGGTCGGGGTGGAGACGGACATGGTGGTGCTCTCTTCCAGGGGGTGGTGCGACCCGGGGCTGGTCGCCCTGGGAGAGAGGCGTCGTCGGGGCGCCGGATGCGCGGGGCCGCGGTTTTCGCCCGCTCGTCACCCGCAGGGCGGTGACGCAGACTCGGGGCATGGGCCCGCGCAGCTTCCGCTGGGTGTTGCACGTCGACCTCGACCAGTTCCTGGCCGCGGTCGAGATCCTGCGGCGTCCGGAGCTCGCGGGGAGGCCGGTGATCGTCGGCGGGCGCGGCGACCCGACGGAGCGCGCGGTGGTCTCCACCGCGTCGTACGAGGCGCGGGCGTTCGGCGTCCGGTCGGGGATGCCGCTGCGTGCGGCGGTCCGCAAGGTGCCGGACGCCGTCCTCCTGCCGGTGGACCGCCCGGTGTACGAGGAGGCCTCCGCCCACGTGATGGAGACGCTGCGCGGGCTGGGCACGGTGGTGGAGGTCCTCGGCTGGGACGAGGCGTTCCTCGGGTACGACGGCGAGGACCCGGAGGGGTTCGCCCGGCTCGTGCAGCGGGCGGTGCTCGACGCGACCTCGCTGCACTGCTCGGTGGGTATCGGCGACACCAAGGTCCGCGCGAAGATCGCGACCGGGTTCGGCAAGCCGGCGGGCGTGTACCGGCTCACCGCCGAGAACTGGTTCGACGTGATGGGGGAGCGACCGACCGTCGACCTGTGGGGCGTGGGAGCGAAGGTGTCGAAGCGGCTCGCGGCGCACGGTATCGACACGGTCGCGCGGCTCGCCGCCGCGGACGAGGCCGTCCTGGTCGGCGAGCTCGGGCCGCGCCTGGGCGCCTGGTACGGGGAGCTGGGCCGCGGGCAGGGCTCCGCCGTCGTCGACGACACCCCGTGGGTGGCCCGCGGGCACAGCCGCGAGACGACGTACCAGCGCAACCTCACGACACCCGAGCAGGTCGCTGCGGCGCTGCGGGAGCTGGCGGCGCAGGCGCACGCCGACACCGAGGCCGAGGGGCGGGCCGTCTTCCGGGTGGGGCTGAAGGTGCGCTACGCGCCGTTCTTCACCAGGACGCTGTCGCGGAAGCTGCCGGCGCCGACGCGCTCCCTGCAGGAGGTGACCGCCGCGGTGCTCGACCTCGCGGCCGGGCTGGAGCCCGGCCGCGAGGTGCGGCTGCTCGGCGTGCGCGCCGAGATGGTCATGCCCGAGGACGGCACGGACGCCGCGACCACGCCGGTGCGCGGGCGGATCTGAGCCACGTGGGCACGAGGGCTCAGCGCCAGTACCGCTCCGGCACCAGCCCCAGCCGACGCAGCTCGCGCGCCACGAGGTCGGCGTAGACGCCGGCGCCGTACCACGAGGTGTGGGTGCGGTCGCCGTTCTGCCGGACCAGGTAGATCGGCTGGGCGTCGACGGGTCCGAGCCCCTCGACCAGCTCCTCGCTCAGCGCGGTGAGGTCGACGAGGTCGACGTCGAGGTCGGCGGCGACGTCACGGACGTGCTGCGGGAGGCTGCCCGCGGCGGTCTCGATGAGGCCGGCGGAGTCGAGCTGGTCGCCGTCGAACCGGAGCCGGACGATCGGGGTGACGAGCACGGGAGTCGCTCCCGTGGCTCGCACCCGGGTGACGATCTCGGTCAGGTTGGCGCGGTACTGCTCGGCGGTCGTGGTCTTGTCGTTGTGCGCGAGCTGCACGAGCGCGACGTCGCCGGGCCGCAGCTGGGGCACCAGGGCGTCGAACATCTCCGGCTTGGCGAGCACGGAGACCGTGCTCTCGCCGGAGCCGGAGTGGTTGACGACGCTCACCCCGAGCCGGAGGTGCGCGGGCAGGCGTTGGCCCCACCCGGTGTAGGGCGCACCGCCCTGGTCGGTGACGGTGGAGTCGCCGAGCAGGGCGAGTCGCGGGGTGCGGACGTCGGCGGACCGGATCCCGATCCCGGCGACGTGCGGCGCGTCGCCGGTGAACGTGAGCGTCAGGCCCGGGGTGCCCTCGCCGGCGGGCTGGTTCTGCTGGCTCTCGGGGTCGCGCACGTTGACCGTGAACGTGCGCCTCGCGAGCTCGCCGTCGGCGGTGTCGACGGCGGGGACCATGAGGCGCCGGGCCTCGGCCTGCACCTCGGTGCCGGCCGGGCCGTGCCGGTCGCCCAGCATCACGGTGACGTCGTAGTGGCCGGGCGGCAGGTCCGGGTAGGTGCACACGACCGGGGCGGTGCCGGTGCACGCCTCGAGCAGCGCGGCGTCTGGCCGGGGGCCGCCGAGGCCCGGCCGCCCGGCGTCGGCCGCCGGACTCGCCGAGGCGGCCGGGCCTCCCGTGACGACGGCGGCCGCGGCGAGCAGGAGCGCCGCGGCGCGGCGTCCACGCGGTGCGGCGCTCACGACAGCTTCTCCCCGACGAGGGCGAGGCACTGGATCGCCGCGAGCCCGTACTGCGCCGACGCGTTGGACGAGAAGCCGGCCTCGTCGACCGCGCGGAGCACGGCCGGCGGCTCCACCCGGTGCGTGCCCCAGTCCATGTCGTCGGGGTAGCCGGCGTGCCCGGTCGCGAGCTCCTTCCAGGCGCGCGCAGCGAGCGCGTCGTCGTCGAGCCGCACGGCGGCGTACGCGGTGGCGCGGGAGTACGACTGCTTGAGGTTGAGGCTGCCCCAGTCCGAGCCGGTCGCCTCCTTCTGCTCGGCCTTGGAGCCGTTGTACAGGCGGCAGAACTCGACCCAGCGGGCCTCGACCTCCGGCTCGTCCACCAGGTCCAGCAGCTCCGTCATGACCTCGATCAGGCCGAACACGGAGCTGAGGCTGCCGACCTCCACCGCCTTCTCCGGGCCCGAGCTGAACGTCGCCGTCTCCAGGTCGTAGGTGGAGCCGGCCTGCACCCACGCGTTGGGCAGCGCGGCGATCGACCGCGCGCTCGCCAGCAGCCGCTCCCGGGCCCGCGGGTCGCCCCCGCGCTCCCACTCGGTGAGCCACGCCCCGGCGATGGCGCCCCAGTCGGTGGTCTTGCTCAGCGGGAGCGCCGTCGGGTCGGGGTCGTACTCGCCCGTGGAGCCGTCCACCTTGCGGCCCGCGTTGAGGACCAGGTAGGTGCGATCGGAGTCGACCAGCTCGCGCAGCAGGTCGCCGGAGCGCTCGTCGCCCGTGAGGAAGTAGGCGAAGCGCCGGTAGTTCGCGTTGCTGATGCGCACCTGCTTGGCGCTGTCGCCCCAGTGCTGCACGCCGTGCCGGGTGCCCAGCCCCTTCCACTCGCCCAGGTGGTACTGGTCGACCTCGCCGGTGTGCCGGCTCATGGCCTCGGCGAAGCGGAAGGCCTGCGCGTCGCCGGTGCGCAGGTAGTGGTACCAGAGCCACAGGTCCGTCGACAGCTCGGAGTTGTCCCAGGCGTAGCCGCCGACGTCGTACTTCCACTGGTGCCGGTCGCCGTCGTAGGAGTGCATGACGTCGCCGTAGTCCCAGAAGCCGTACCAGGAGCGCTGGTCCACCTGCTCCAGGTGGTAGCGGTGGATCGCGTCGAGGCGGTCCTCGATGGTCGACCTCGCCGTCGTGGACCGGTCGACCGGGGACCAGGACCCGAACACGCCCGCGGAGTGGTGGTGCTGCGGTGTGCTCGCGGGCAGGGGCGGGGTGGCGGTCGCCGCGGCGAGCTCGGCGAACCGCGCGGCGGTGGGCGTGGCGGCCAGGGCCCAGAACATCAGCTCGGTGGTGCGCCCGACGCCGTAGGGGGTGCCGAACCCCGGCTCGTAGTCCTCGTAGGTGATCTCGAGCGCGTCGAGCTGCTCGGGGTACGTGTCCTGGCCCATGCCGTCGTGGTAAAAGCGCAGGTCCATCGCCTCGGCGCGCGGCGACCACATCCACACCGTGGCGTCGGCCTCGTCCGTCGCGGCGCCGGTGATCTCCAGCTCCGTGGGGTGCAGCTGCCAGAAGTCGCGCATCCCGAAGGCGAGCCCGCCGGACGGCGTGCCGACGTAGCCGAGACCGGGCGCGCGCGTGCCGGAGTCGGACCGGATCCACGAGTGCCCCGCACCCGTGCGCTTGCGGATCTCGAACCCGTGGGCGGTCAGCTGCGACAGGCTGTGGTCGCCCCAGGCGGGGATCCACTTCAGGCGGGTGGTGACCCGCTGGTCCCAGGTGGCCGGGTCGGGCAGCGCCCGTCCCTCGACCTGGGCGGTGCGCACCGCCTCGCCCGGGTCGCGGCGCATCCCCGTGACACCGCGCACCGCCTCGGCGAGCACGCCGCCGTCCGGGCCGGCGAAGCGGACGTGCCGGTCGTACAGCTCGCCCCGCATCGGCACGGTGAACCGCACGCCGAGCCCGGTGACGAAATCCTTGTCCTCGTCGCCGTCGAAGAAGAACGTGTGCACCAGCCGGATGCCGTCCGACCCGGCGAACAGGGCGAAGCGCAGCACGAACGGCAACCAGTCGCGGCGTCCCTTGCGGTGCCTGCCCTCGACCTTGACCACGGCGCGCACCGGGCCGGACTGCTCGACGGTGACCTTCTCGACCGTTCCGGCGAACTCCTCGAAGCCGAGCTTCGCGCCACGGTCGGTGTCGGGGGAGTCCTGCCGCTGGACGACGAGCCGCCCGTCCTTGGCGATCACGTCGCGCCCACGACGGATCGCCCGGACGATCTTGTCGCCCTGCCGTCCGAACTCGACCTGCACGACGCCGGTGTCCACCACGACGCGGCCCGGGTTCTCCTGCACGGTGATCGTGTGCGCGCCCTGCGCGGGGGTGCCCGGCGCGAGCCGGTAGGTGTCGGCCCGCGGCGCGGACTCGCTCACCGCGTGCGCGGTCCACTTCACCGACCCGTCGGGCCACCACGCGGTGGGCCAGGTCTGCACGGGCACGGACTCTCCGGCCGCGGTGGCCAGGGCGAAGGTCTGGTCGCCGGCCAGCGCGCCGCGCGGCCAGGGCACGCCCCAGGTGGCGCCGCCGGCGAGGGCGGCGGGGGCGCCGCCCTCCAGCCAGCGCACGTCGACCGGGTCGTGCCCGGTGGGGACGAGCGGGACCGCGGCCGTGGCCGGCGCGGCGCTCGCGGTGCGCGCGCTGAGCGCGGCGACCGCGCCGGCGGCGAGGGCGGAGGTGAGGACGGTACGGCGGCTGACGTCGACCACGATGGGTCACTCCTTCGTGACGGTGGGTGCGTTGTCCGTCGGTGGACGTGCCCATCGTGCGAGGAGAGCGAGCAACCGATCGTGAAACGTGCAAAACCGGACCCGACGGCCCGGCGATCCTTCGGGCGTGCCCGGTCAGGCGGTGGTGCCGAGCTGCTCCGGGAGCACCTCGTGCCCGAGCGGTGCCCCGGCCGCGAGGAGCTCCACCTCTCCCACGGCGAGGTCGCCGAGGCGGCGCAGCTCGTTGCCCAACGACCCGGCGACGTGCGGCGTGAGCAGCGCCCCGGGGGCGTCCCACAGGGCGTGGTCGGCGGGCAGCGGCTCGGGGTCCGTGACGTCGAGGACGGCGCGCAGCCGGCCGGACACCACCTCCCGTGTCAGCGCCGGGGTGTCGACGAGCCGCCCCCGGGCCGTGTTCACCAGCGTCGCCGCGTCGGGCATGAGAGCGAGCTGGCGCGCGCCGATCATGCGGTACGTCTCCGGCAGGTCGGGGGCGTGCACGGTGACGACGTCGCTCGCCCGCGCGAGGTCGTCGAGCGACACGGCCGTGGCGCCGAGGGCGCGCGCCCCGTCGGCGTCGACCCACGGGTCGTGCAGCAGCAGGTCGACGTCGAACGGCTCCAGCAGCCGCATCACCTGCCGGCCGATCCGCGACGCGCCGACGACGCCGACCGTCAGGCCGTGGTTCCCGAGCGGGTCGGGGAGGTCCCAGCCGTCGAACCGGCGGTGGGCCCCGAACGCGTCCGCGGCCTCGAGCACGCGCTTGCCCGCCAGCAGCACCGTCGCCAGCGTGTACTCGGCCACCGGGCGCGCGTTGGCCGCGGCGGCGCTGGACACCCGCACGCCGCGCGCCCAGAGCGCGGGCGTGACGAGCGGCTTCACCGACCCGGCGGCGTGCACGACGGCGTGCAGCCGGGGCGCGCGCCGCAGCAGCGCGTCGTCGAGCCGGGGTGCGCCCCAGCCGGTGAGGAGCACGTCGACGTCCCCGAGGACTCCGCCGGTCGGTCCCCGCCCGCGCTCGCCGGCCCGGGCGAGCAGGTCCGGGGTGAGCACGCCCTCGGCCACGTCGGCGACGGTGCGCAGCCTGGCCACCGCGGCGTCGTCGAACAGCTCGGACACGAGGTCGGCGTGCCGCATGGCGAAGGCGGCGCGCAGCCGCGTCACGACGCCGAGCCCGTCGGTACGGCGTCGACAGGGCCGTCGGGCCAGCGCACCTCCACGGCGGCGGGCGGGCCGCCGTCGGCGCCGCGACGCACCCGCACGGCGGGCGCCGGCCTGTGCCGGGCGCCGTCCTCGCCCGTGAGGACGACGAGGGCGGCGACCACCTCGCCCGCCGCGACCGGTGCCGACGTGCGCAGCCAGGGCACGGCGGACGCCGCGCCGAGCGGGTCCGACCCGGCCCGGCGCACCGCGCCGACGACGTCGAGCGAGGTCTCGGCCGGTGTGCCGGGCGACGGGACCGGTGCGCCGCCGTCCTCGACCGCGACGCGCAGGGCGCGCACGTGCGAGGACGTGCCGTCGTCGCGGACGACCCGGACCAGGGTGCCGGAGCGGTCGGCGCTCCGCTCGACGTGCAGCGCCCCGTCCTTCGCCGCGGCGAGCGGCCAGCCGCCCACGTGCAGCCGCCAGGGGCCGGCGTCGACGGGCCACGCGGCGTCCCGGTCGAGGTCCTCGGCCGTGGTGCCCGGCGCCGGCGCCCGGCCGGGGGCCGCCGTCGTCGCGGGAGTCCACCACGCCAGCCGCACCTCGTCCGGCCCGCGCACCACCGAGGCGGTCGTGAGCACCGGGCCGAGCCGCAGGCCCGCCCACCCGGCGTCGTCGCCCTGCCCGTCGTCCGGGCCCTCGCCGTCGGGACCGCGGCCGGGGACGTCGAGCCAGCAGACCCGGGAGCGGGACACGGCCACGGCGTCGTCCAGGTGCACGCGCTCGACGGTGTCGCGGTGGGACGGCAGGCCGCCCGTGTCGAGGAGCGCCGTGTGCGAGTCGAGCGGCGCGGCGACGTCGCCCGCCGCCAGCTGGGGCGACGTGACCCCCGAGTAGGCGAGGCGCCGGTAGAACGGGTCGTCGCCGCGGACGGTCAGCGCGTGCTCGATCGCGCGGTCGGACCCGTGGTTGAGCAGGCGCACGACGCCGTCGGCGGGGGTGGCGCTCACCAGCCACCCGGGCGCCCGGAGAGCCACGGCGTGCGGCTCCTGCCAGGCCTCGGGGAGCTCGGGCGCGGCCGTCCAGACCGGGTGGTCGGCGCCGAGCAGCAGGCCGAGGAACCCCTTGCTCGCCCAGTACGGCGACGACCCGCCGGTGTAGAGCTGGCGCACGCGGTCGTAGCGGCGGTGCCAGCCGACCGGCAGCAGCCCGCGGTCGTCGACGGAGCCCGCGGCGTCGAAATGCTCGGCCACCGCGGCCGTGAGGGCGCGGGTCGCGCCGGGGGACAGCGGCGTCGCGTCGGCGACCGCGCCCGCCCAGAACGGGGCGAGCACGGCGTGCCGGTAGGTCACCGAGCGGCCCTGCAGCATCGGCGCCCCGCGCGAGCCGACCAGGTGCCGGGCCTGGTCGAGGTAGGCGCGCAGGCGGTCGGCGTGCACGCGCTCGAGCGGGCGGCCCTGGATCCGCGCGTGCAGCAGCGGGTAGACGTGCCAGGCCCAGCCCGCGTAGTGGTCGAAGTTCTGGCGCCGCCCGCCGCGGCCGCGCCCGTCGGAGTACCAGCCGTCGCCCACGTACAGGGACTCGGCCGTCTCGGCGTTGTGGTCCAGGTCGGACTGCGCCCACGGGCCGCCGACGCTCGCCAGGAACGCCTCGATCACGTTCTGGAACCACAGCCAGTTGTTCGTGTACCCGCGGGTCCCGACCACGCCGGAGAGCCAGTCGACCGTGCGCTGCCGGGTGCCGTCGTCGAGCCGGTCCCACAGCCAGGGCCGCGTCTCGGACAGCCCGATCGCCACGGACGCGGCCTCCACCACGGCCTGCCGGCGCTCGTCGACCCGCGGCCAGCGCTCGTCGCCGGCCGGGTCGGTGCCGTGCCGCAGCCCGGCCGCGTACCGCTCGATCAGGCCCGCGGGGTCACGACCGTCCTCGCCGCGCAGCCGGAACGCCGCGAGCAGGAACGTGCGCGCGTAGCCCTCGAGCCCGTCGCTCCACACGCCCGACGCGCTGACCGGCCCGGGCAGCGCGATCAGCGCGCCGCCCGGGGAGGCGTAGGGCCGGACGGCGTCGAGCAGGCCGTCGGCGGTCGCGAGCCACCGGTCACGCGTCCAGCGCCGCGCGGGCGCGAGGCGCGGGTCGGACGCCGGGGCACCCGTGGTCCCTCCCGTCGTGGCGTCGGTCGTGCTGAAGGTGCGGGGCGGCGTCGCGGCGGGTGTCACCTCGGCATCCTCGCCCAGGCGCGACGGCTCACGGAAGGTCCGGTCATTTTCGATCATCCCCGGACATCGGGCGCCGGATCGTCCGCTAGGTTGCTGCCCGACCGACCCGCTCGACGACGAAGGAGGCCCCATGCACCTGCCCACGGCCCGGCACGAGTACCTGTTGCGCGAGCTGGAGCTGCGGGGGAGCGTGCGCTCGGCAGAGGCGGCCGCCGCGCTCGGCGTCGCCGAGGTGACGATCCGCCGCGACATCGTCGAGCTCGACCGCGCGGGGCGGCTGGCGCGCGTGCACGGCGGCGCGGTGGCGCTGCGCTCGGCGCGCGAGCCGCAGGCCGCACGCGTGCTGGTCGGCGTCGTCGTGCCGAGCTCCACGGTGCACTTCCCACCGCTCGTGCGCGGCATGGAGGCGCTGGCCCCCAGCCTGCACGTCCGCCTCGTGCTCGGGGTCTCGCACTACCGGCCCGAGGTGGAGGCCGCGCAGGTGGACCGTCTGGTGGGGCTGGGCGTGCAGGGGATCGTCGTCGCCCCCACCACCCGGGACCGGTCGCCGGAGGAGCTCGCGGCCTGGCTGCGGTCGGTGCCCGTGCCGGTGGTCGTCGTCGAGCGGCGCGTCGACGCCCTCACCGCCCTGAGCGAGCTGGACCAGGTGCGGTCCGACCACGCCCACGGGGCCGTGCTCGCGGTGGAGCACCTCGCCGGGCTCGGGCACCGCCGGATCGGCCTGGCGGTCTACGACCGGACGCCGACGGCCCCGCACGTGCGCGAGGGGTTCGCGACGGCGGTCGCCCGTCTCGGCGTCGAGCCCGGCCCGGACGTGTCGCTGCCCAAGGGAGAGGGGGACCCGGCCGGTCTCGGGCGCGAGCTGTCCGCGTTCCTCGACCGGTGCCGCGAGACGGGCACGCGCGCCGTCCTCGTGCACACCGACGACCACGCCGCGCGCCTGGTCGAGGCGGCCCTGGACCGAGGCGTGCGCGTGCCCGAGGACCTGGCGGTGGTGGCGTACGACGACGAGAACGCCGAGCTCGCCGTCGTGCCGCTCACGACGGTCACGCCGCCCCGCCGCGAGCTGGGCCGGGAGGCGTTGCGCGTGCTCGTCGGACGGATCGTGGGGGACGAGGGCGGCGAGGTGCCCGGGGTGCAGGGGTCGCCCCGGCACGTCGCGCTGCTGCCGCGGCTCACGGTGCGGGGGTCGTGCGGCGCGGGCACGGCCTGACGGTCGCCGCGATCCGGCCCGCCGGGTCGGATGACCTGCGACTTCGGCCACGGGAAGGTGACGCGGGGTGACTTGTGCCGCCCGGCATGCGGACCGTCCGCAGCGGTGCCACAGTGTCCGCAGGACGGGCACGGGTGGCGGCGTCGGCGAGTCCGCACCCTCGCCGACACGCCGACCGAGAGGCAGGACATGCGACCCACCGGACCCGTGGAGCTCGTGCTCATCGAGTTCCCCCGGAGCGACTTCAAGGGCGAGATCCTCGCGGAGCTGGGGCGTCTCGTCGACGCCGGCACGATCGACGTGCTCGACGCGCTGGTCGTGCGCAAGGGCGACGACGGCTCGGTCGAGTGGCTCGAGGCGAGCGAGAGCGGCGCCGAGGAGCTGGCGCGCATCGTGGGAGAGCCCGCCGGGCTGCTCGCCGCCGAGGACGTCGACGACATCGCCGACGAGCTCGCCCCCGGTTCCGCGGTCGGGATGCTCGTGTTCGAGCACGCGTGGGCACGCGGCCTCGGCGCCGCCGTGCGCGGCGCCGGCGGGCAGGTGCTCGACTGGACGCGTGTGCCGGCCGAGGCGATCGACGCGCTCACCGACGAGATCGAGAAGGAGAACTGACATGCCCCCTCTGCGACGGATGGGCCGGCCCGGGCTGATCGGCACGATGGCCCGCACGGCCGTGATCACCGGGACGGCGAACGCGACCAGCAGGGCGATGAACCGCCGCGCCGCCTCGCGCGAGCAGCAGCAGTACGAGTCCCAGCAGTACCAGGCGCAGCAGGCGCAGGAGCAGGCGTACGCCCAGCAGCAGGCCTACGCCCAGCAGCAGGCGCAGGTCGCCGCGGCGCCCGCCGCGCCCGCGGAGGACGACCTCATCGCGAAGCTCAAGCAGCTGGGCGACCTCAAGGCCGCGGGGATCCTGTCCGACGCCGAGTTCGCCGCGGCCAAGGCCAAGCTGCTCGGTTGAGCGAGCGCCGTCGCCCGCGACCCGCGCACCTCGAGGAGCAACCGTGACCGCCGCCGACGCCAACGCCGAGAACCCGACCACGCGTCGTCCGTGGGCGCGGTTCCTCGGCGTCTGCGCGCTGCTCGGCATCCCCGTGTCGGTGGCGGCCTTCCTGTTCCTCGCCGTCCTGCACGAGCTGACCCACCTGGTGTGGGAGACGCTCCCGGAGGCGTGGGGCTTCGACGGACCGCCCTGGTGGTGGCCCCTGCCGTGGCTGGCCGTCGCCGGCGTCGCGGTCGGGGTCGCGGTCCGCTCGTTGCCGGGGCACGGCGGGCACGTGCCCGTCGACGGCCTGAGCCTGGGGCCCGTGCCCGCGTCCCACGTCCCCGGGGTGCTCCTGGCGGCGCTCGCGGGTCTCCCGCTCGGCGTCGCCCTCGGCCCCGAGGCGCCGCTGCTGGCGATCGGCGCCGCGCTGGCCCTGGTCCTGGTGCGGCCGTGGGACGACAAGCTCGGCGACCCGGCGCGCCAGGTCATCGCGGTGGCGGGTTCCGCCGCGGCCCTGTCGGCGATCTTCGGCAGCCCCGTGGTCGGGGCGGTCTTCGTCGTCGAGGCCTCGGCGCTGACCGGGCTGGCCGGCGCGCGGCTCGCGGCCGTCGTGCTCCCCTCCCTGGCGGCCTCCGGGGTGGGCGCCCTCGTGTTCACCGGCATGGGCACGTGGACGGGCCTCGAGATCGCGTCGCTGACGCTGCCCGACGTCGACGCCCCCGCCCGGCCCGACGTCGGCGACGTGCTGTGGACCCTGCCCGTCGCCGTGCTCGTCGCCGTCGTCGTGCGGCTCGTGCACCGCCTGGGCGAAGGGGTCGCAAGGCGGGCGGCGTCCCGCCCGTTCCCCGCGGCCGTCCTCGGGGCGCTCGTGGTCGCCGTGTGCGCGGCGGCCTACGCGCTGGCCACCGGCCGCTCGCCCGAGGAGGTCGCGCTCTCCGGGCAGGCGCTGCTCCCGACGCTCGCGGCCGACCCGGCGGCCTGGGGGGCGGGGGCGCTGGTGGCGCTCCTCGTGCTCAAGGGCGTCGCCTACGCCGTGTCCCTCGGCACCCTGCGCGGCGGCCCGATCTTCCCCGCGGTCCTGCTGGGGGCCGCCGCCGGGGTGCTCGCCGCCGACCTGCCCGGGTACGGCGCGGTCCCGGCCCTGGCGGCCGGCATGGGCGCGGCCACGGCGGCGACCCTGCCGTTCCCCGTCTCCTCGACGGTGCTGGTGGTCATGCTGCTGGGGTCGGGTGCGTCGGGGATGGCGCCGGTCGTGATCGTCGCGGTCGTCGTGGGGTACACGACCGAGCAGTTCCTGCTGCGGCCGCGCCGCGAGGCCCGGGAGCGGGCCCGCTCCGCGCCCGCCTGACCCGGCGGGCGGGGCGGGTCACTCGCCGGTCGTGCCGTCCAGCGCCTCGCGCAGCAGATCGGCGTGACCGTTGTGCCGCGCGTACTCCTCGATCATGTGCACGAGGATCCAGCGCAGGCTGAACGCGCCCTCGCCGGGCCGCCTCGACTCGCGGGTCGACGTGCCTTCCAGCCCGGAGGTCGCGAGCGCCGCGTCGATCGACCGGTCGGCCGCCGCGACGGCGGCGTCGAACAGCCCGCGCAGGTCCTGCGGCGAGTCGTCCGCCGCGCTGTGCCACTCCCAGTCGCGGTCGGCGTCCCAGTCGGCGGTGTCGAACGGGGGCATGGCCGGCGCGCCGTCGAACACCTCGACGAACCAGTTGGACTCCACGTACGCGAGGTGCTTGAGCAGCCCGCCGAGCGTCATCGTGCTGGGCGGCAGCGGCGTGCGCAGCTGTGCGGCGGTGAGCCCGGCGGTCTTCCGCCGCAGCGTGTCGCGGTGGTAACCCAGGTACGCCCGCAGCGTGGTGGCCTCGTCCGCCCGCAGGGGCGGGTCGACACGGTCGTCGGGCGTCTCGTCGGGCGTCGCGTCGGGCGCGAGCCGGTACGCGCCGTCGTCCAGGGCCGCGCGCACCGCCGCGGCCGTGAGCGCGGGCTCCTCGTGGGTCGTGTCGCGGGCGTGCGGCTCGAGGTCGCCGAGGTCGGCGAACGCGGCGTGCATGCTCCGTACGGCGGCCGGGTCGCGCAGCTCGGCGTCCGCGCGGCCGGTGGCGCGCGCGAGCGTGGCGTCGAGGGCGGGCCGCAGGACGACGTACGCGAGGTCCCAGCCCTCCCGCGCGGCCGCGGTCCGGAACGGGGGCAGGAACCACGGGCCGACGACGCCGTCGAGCACGACGTCGTAGCCGCCCCGGGCGTAGGCCGTCGCCGCCGCGACGAGCGCCTCGGCGACGACCTCGTTCTGGCGCTGCGACCCCGAGAGGTACGGCGGCACGAACCCGGTGGTGATCGACCGGTAGAACGTGTCGGTGGTGAGGGTCACGGCGGGGCGGTCCGTCGCGGCGCCGAGCAGCGCGGCCACGGTCGTCTTCCCCGCGCCGGGCGGCCCGGTCAGGATGGTCACGGTCACGCCGCGACCCTAGCCGGAGCCCCGGACACGAGCCCCGTCTTCTCGCGCGCCCCGACCGCTCGCACGCCTCCCGCACGACCCCCGCACGAACTGGTCGCCGCTCAGGCGTCCGCGAGCTCGCGGGCACGACGCAGCACGTGGTCCAGCATGTCCGGCGTGAGGCGACCGGTGAACGTGTTCTGCTGCGAGACGTGGAAGCAGCCCAGCACGGTGAGGGTGGGGCCCGCGCCCGGCGCCGCGGTGCCGTCCGCGCTGCGTCCGAGCGTCACCTCGGCGCCGTGGGCGAACCGCGGCCGGGGTCGCGGCACGTCCCAGCCCTGCTCCGCGAGCGTCGTGAGCAGCGCCTGCCAGCCGATGCCGCCGAGCGCCACGGCGACGCGCACGCCGGAGCCCACGAGCTCCAGCTCTCGCGCCAGGTACGGCGCGCAGCGGCGCCGCTCCTCGGGGGTCGGCCTGTTCTCCGGCGGCGCGCAGCGGACGGGGGCGGTGACGCGGATGTCGCGCAGCTCGAGGCCGTCGTCGGCCGCGACCGACGTGGCCTGGTTGGCGAACCCGGTGCGGTGCATGGCGGCGAACAGGAAGTCGCCGCTGCGGTCGCCGGTGAACATCCGGCCCGTGCGGTTCGCGCCGTGGGCCGCGGGGGCGAGCCCCACGACCACGACGCGGGCGGCGGGGTCGCCGAAGCCCGGGACGGGGCGCCCCCAGTAGTGCTCGTCGCGGAACGCGGCGCGCCGTTCGCGGGCGACCTCCTCGCGCCAGGCGACGAGGCGCGGGCAGGCCCGGCACTCCACGAGGTGCGCGTCGAGCGCCGCCAGCGTCGGCGCGGTGCGCGCGGCACTCGGGTAGTCGGGGGAGTCGGGTGGCGGGACGACGGGCACCGGTCCATGGTGGCGCACGACGGCGTGGCCCACGACGGTGCGGGTGACGCCGACGCACCACGGCCCGCCGTCCCGGGGTCGGGAGGGCGGGCCGTGGGGTGTCGCCGCGGGCGGCGAGGTCGACCGGGTCAGACGGCCGGGTCAGACGGCCGGGTTGAGCCGGCCGCGCGCCGGGCTGGCGGTGGCGGCGGGGACGGTCGCGGTGGCGACGGCCGGCTCCGCGGCGAGGCGGCGCAGCGACCAGCCCATGAGACCGAAGAGGACGCCGAGGCCCATCACCAGGGCGCTCACGCCGTAGGCCACGACCGACGTGAACAGCGAGGCCCGCAGGAACGAGGCGTTCATCGCGGTGGCGCGCAGCGGGTCGTCCTGCTCGAGCTGGGCGTAGGTCTGGCCGCCCGTGGCCTCGAGCGCGTGCTTGTCGATGACCTGCGCCTGGGCGTACGCCGTGAGCGGGCCGTCCACCGTCGCTCCGCCGAGGAACGCGGCGTCCTCGGAGACGGTGATGTCCTGGGCGGCGAGCTGCGTGCTCACCGTCGCCCACGTGGCGGCTCCGGCACCGATCATCAGGATGCCGGCGATCAGGGCGACGAGGCCGACGATGCGAACCGGTCGCTGGGTGGTGCGGGTGGTGGTCATGGTCCCCTCCGGGTGCCGGGTCGCGTGGTCCGCGGCCGGTCTGGACTGCGCCGGGTCTGGCGCTGTCTCTATGGTATGACCACATCGCCTGACCTGCA
The DNA here is from genome assembly GCF_042793275.1 of Isoptericola sp. NPDC056578. Classification (NCBI taxonomy): domain Bacteria; kingdom Bacillati; phylum Actinomycetota; class Actinomycetes; order Micrococcales; family Promicromonosporaceae; genus Isoptericola; species Isoptericola sp. NPDC056578. Next base: position 69,267 of record NZ_JBHTVC010000002.1, on the reverse strand, counting down.
CCGACGATTCTTGTGAAGTCCTTCACAAAGATTCCCCGGGTGACGGTGCTCCCACGACGATGCTCGGACGACGGCCCGCCCGGGTCGCGCGTGCGCGACGACCGTGGTGGTCTGGACGGCGGCCGGACGGCACCGGGCCGGCCGGCGCCGGAGGGGGAGCAGCATGAGCGAGAGCTCGGGCCTGGGTGGCCTGTTCGACAAGGCCAAGGAGAAGATCAAGGACCTCGCCACCGACGAGAACATCGACAAGGCGGCGGCCGAGGTGAAGAAGCGGACGCCGGACAACGTCGACGGCTACGTCGACAAGGCGGCCGCGGAGGCCAAGAAGCGCAACGACGACGGCCCCGCCGCCCGCCCCGGCGTCTGACCGGGGCGTCTGCGCGGGCCCGACGGCGCGTGGCGCGGGCCGGGGGCCCGCGGATGAGTACGATCGTGGGGCGTCACCGATGGTGGCGCCCCACGACCGTGCCCGGCGCCCAGCCCCGGGCGGTCCCGCCCAGGTGCTGCCCGTGCCCGTCCGCAGCGCCCACGACCCGCAAGGAGCAGCACGTGTCCGACGTCGCCTCGCCGATGCCACCGAACCCCGACGACGCCGCGCAGGACAAGATCCAGGACACGGTGACGGTGCAGACGCCGACGACGGGCACGGACCTCTTCGCGGGCCGCAAGGACGTCGTCGTGATGCGCGTCGGCGGCGAGCTGCTGGACCTCTCGCGCGAGCTGGCGCCCGGCACCGTCGTCGAGCCGGTGACGATCGGCTCGCCCGACGGGCTCGCCGTGCTGCGCCACAGCGCCGCGCACGTGCTGGCCCAGGCCGTGCAGCAGGTGAACCCGGACGCGAAGCTCGGCATCGGCCCGCCCGTGACCGACGGGTTCTACTACGACTTCGACGTGGCCACGCCGTTCACCCCCGAGGACCTCAAGGCCCTCGACAAGACGATGGCGCGCATCATCAAGGAGGGCCAGACCTTCCGCCGTCGCGTCGTCACGGAGGACGAGGCGCGCGCCGAGCTGGCCGACGAGCCCTACAAGCTCGAGCTCATCGGCCTCAAGGGCGGCTCGTCGGACGAGGACGGGTCGTCGGTCGAGGTCGGCGGCGGCGAGCTGACGATCTACGACAACGTCCGCGGCGCCGGCCGCGAGAGCGAGACCGTGGTCTGGAAGGACCTGTGCCGCGGGCCGCACCTGCCCAGCACGAGGCTCATCGGCAACGGCGTGCAGCTCATGCGCAACGCGGCCGCGTACTGGCGGGGCAGCGAGAAGAACCCGATGCTGCAGCGCGTCTACGGCACCGCCTGGCCCAGCAAGGACGAGCTCAAGGCGTACCTCGAGCGCCTGGCCGAGGCCGAGCGCCGCGACCACCGCCGCATCGGCTCCGAGATGGACCTGTTCTCGTTCCACGACGAGGTCGGGTCGGGCCTGCCGCTGTTCCACCCCAAGGGCGGCGTGATCAAGCGGGTGATGGAGGACTACGTCCGCCAGCGGCACATCGAGGAGGGATTCTCCTACGTCGGCACGCCGCACATCACCAAGGAAGAGCTGTTCTACACGTCGGGCCACCTGCCGTACTACGGCGACACGATGTTCCCGCCGCTGGACCTCGAGGACGTCGGCGACCACGGCCGCTACCGCCTCAAGGCGATGAACTGCCCGATGCACAACCTCATCTTCTCGAGCCGGGGCCGCTCCTACCGCGAGCTGCCGATCCGCCTCTTCGAGTTCGGGTCGGTGTACCGGTACGAGAAGTCCGGGGTGGTGCAGGGCCTCACCCGCGTGCGCGGCCTGACCCAGGACGACTCCCACTCGTACGTCACCCCGGAGCAGGCGCCGGCCGAGGTCAAGCACCTGCTGGACTTCATGCTCTCGGTGCTGCGCGACTTCGGTCTCGACGACTTCTACCTGGAGCTGTCCACGCGCGACGACAAGAAGAAGGACAAGTTCGTCGGCACCGACGAGGACTGGGCCAAGGCCACCGCGGTGCTCGAGGAGGTCGCGGTCGCCTCGGGCCTCGAGCTCGTCGCCGACCCGGGCGGCGCCGCCTTCTACGGGCCCAAGATCTCCGTCCAGGCCAAGGACGCGATCGGCCGCACCTGGCAGATGGGCACGGTGCAGTACGACTTCAACCAGCCCAAGGGCTTCGGCCTCGAGTACACCGCGGCGGACGGCACCAAGCAGCAGCCGGTGATGATCCACTCCGCCAAGTTCGGCTCGATCGAGCGGTTCATGGGGGTGCTCATCGAGCACTACGCGGGCGCGTTCCCGGCGTGGCTCGCGCCCGTGCAGGTGCTCGGCGTGCCCGTCGCCGAGGCGTTCGACGACTACCTCAAGGACGTCGTCGCCCAGCTCACGGCGCGCGGGATCCGCGCGGAGGTCGACCTGTCCGACGACCGCTTCGGCAAGAAGATCCGCAACGCGTCCAAGGAGAAGGTGCCCTTCGTGCTCATCGCGGGGGGCGAGGACGTCGAGGCCGGGGCCGTGTCGTTCCGGTTCCGCGACGGCACCCAGGAGAACGGTGTGCCCGTCGCCGACGCGATCGAGCGCATCGTCGCGGCGGTGCGCGACCGCGCCCAGGTCTGAGCGGGGGGCGCATGACCGGCCACCACGAGGAGCACGGCGAGGAACCCGGCTCGACGACCGTCCCGGCGGCCGGCTTCGGCCCGCCCGAGGACGGGCTGCAGCGCCTGTGGACCCCGCACCGCATGGTCTACATCGGCGGTCAGGACAAGCCCGCCGACGGCTCGGTGGCGCAGTGCCCGTTCTGCCGGATCCCGGCGGGGGGGGGGGGGGGGGGGGGGGGGGGGGGGCCCCGCCGCGCCCCCCCCCCGGGGGGGGCGCAGAGAAGCCGACACACACAGCGGCGCCGCGGGAT